>VHCR01000064.1 GCA_016871655.1 Verrucomicrobiota bacterium | reverse complement strand
TTCGCGAATAAAAATATTTTTACTTTTTCGCCGAAGGCGAGTCTTAACTTCAACTTCAACTTTTAACTTAAACTGCTTCGAAGAAGAGCTGATCCACTGGACTGAACCCACGTCGATGATGTTTGCAAGGCCCATGGATGCGAAGTGTAGCTAAATGTGAGGCAGTCGCATAGCCCTTATGTTGCAAAAATCCATACTGTGGAAATTCTTCATGTAATTTTTTCATCATCCGATCTCGTGTCACCTTCGCAATCACGCTCGCTGCGGCAATGCTCATCGAGAGAGCATCACCACCAACCAGTGCTGTCTGCGGTACCGGCAAATCACGGGCCGGCAGCCCATCAACAAGTGCATGCTCTGGCAATGGCTTCAGCGCAAGCAAAGCTCGTTTCATCGCAAGATGAGTGGCTCTCAAAATATTCAAGTCACCAATCTCTTCAACGCTCCCTTCACCAATAGCCCAAAAAATTTCAGATTCTGTCGTGATGATTTCAAAAAGGTTTTCTCTCACAGCATGAGATAATTTTTTGGAATCGTTGAGTCGTTCCAATTGTTGCAATAGTTTTGATGAAATTTCTCTCGGCAAAATCACAGCGGCCGCAATCACAGGTCCCGCCAAAGGGCCACGCCCAGCCTCATCCACGCCAGCAACCAATTTAATTCCTTTTGAAAACAAGAGCGATTCATGCTCTAACGTTGGCCGTTGTTTCAAAGAATTCCCCACAAAGAAATCAAAAAAAATTAATAGCTGAAAAAGAAGGCACAGAGCCCCCAAAAAAGAAACCGTTAACTATGAAAAATTCTTGCGTTCTTTTGCCGCTATTTCTTCTTATCTTTAAAGGATAAGTTACTCAGCAGTCGACTTTTCTTTTACAGTCGTAGCCGATTTACCCTTACGGTTACGGAGATAATTCAACTTCGCGCGACGGACAGAACCTTTTTTCTCTACTTCGATTTTAGCAATACGAGGAGAGTGAAGAGGAAACACACGCTCCACTCCTTCTCCATAGGAAATACGACGAACGGTAAAGGTTTCGTTAATGCCAGTCCCTTTCCGGCCAATCACGATACCAGCATAAATCTGAGTCCGTTCTTTTTCACCTTCAATAACGCGGGTATGCACACGGACGCTGTCTCCAACTCCAAAAGGAGTGAGATCTTTTTTCATGTGCTCTTGTTCGATAGTTTGAATAATAGTCATAGCCGAAGAAATTGGTCCGAAAGAATAAGCAATGTTTGAGCTGCTGACAAGAGAATTTATTGATAAGTTAAAAAAACGACTGCCCTCAAAAAAGAGAGCAGTCGTTCTCGTTGGTTTTTATAGGCAAGATATTATTTGCTTACGGCTCCTGCAGCAACCTCTTTTTCATAAGCAAGCATATCAACTTGCGCTTGCAAAAGAGCAACAAGGTTATTCGTATCAACATTATTTAAGAACTGATCGAGTCTTTTTTGAAGTTGGTTGAAGGAGTTGAGTGAGCTGTCCACATCGCTTCTCTTCGCAATGAGAACGTTCAGGAATTCATAAAGACAACCTTGTTCGAGTATTTTCAATGTTTCCGCAGAAGCATTGATTTTTTCTGCTTGTTCGAAATTGTTCTGTAATGTGAGAGGATCGATGCCACCTTCAGAATTCGGAATCTGACTCAGAGCATTTTTGCAAGCGGCCTTGCATTTTTTAGCAAGCTTTAAGTGAAATTGATTCCACAACTGCTGTTCTTCTGGAGTTAACGCTGCAACATCAACTGCATCTTTCAATGCTGCTTTTTTATAGTGATGAGCTTTCTCCACTAGTTTTTCAACGTCTAGTCTATAATTGATCATGTCTGCATTCCGTTGTTCGAGCGCAGCAGGATTAATACCATCAAAATTTAATAGATCTTGTTGTAATACGGTAAAGTCGTATCTGATATCTTGTATTAAAGCATTCGTATCATCATTAAAAAAATTGACTTTTGTCTTTGTTGAACCTTCTCTCACATTGACAAGATCATTCTCAAAGGTTTCAAATTCGATTGAGCAAAACAAGATCCCGAGAGGATTAGAAAAATCGGCATTGCTAAGCTCTGCTTCTGCTGCAACTGCATCCCTTATCAATTGCTGAGATCCTCTGTTCTCCTCAGCTAAGGCTAGTTGATAACCAATAACTTGGGCTTCAGCAACACTCAGAGCTTCCGGGGCCGGGCTCGCACCTAATTCCGGCATTGTATCTTGAAGCTGTTGCCAAGCTTGAAAAGATGAAACATCATCGGAGTTTGACTGAGCCTGAGTGGTCCGAAGCGATAGAACCGAAGCGGCTACAAGCATTAAAGTGCATTTTAATGTTTTTGATTTCATTTTCATAGTTTGATTGGAGGTTTTATTCGTTCTCTTTTTCAAGAGAACAGAATGACTGCAACACCTACTCTTTTTTTAAAATCATGCAATTTTATTTTTGTAAGAGCGAAAAATCTTTTTGCTGTAACCTGCAACCTATAACCTGTAACCTGCTTCTATGCGCCTAGTCATTGCTGCTACGGGAGCCAGTGGAGCCATCTATCTCCAACGTCTCCTCCATCATTTAGAAGGAAAAGGTCATGAGCTTCACCTCGTGATGACCGCTTATGCCAAACAGGTCATCCACCAAGAATTAGGAACATTGGACATACCTCCAGAGACTCGGCAATATCAGGAGAAGTCGATGATGGCCCCTTTCGCCAGTGGCTCTGCGCTTTTTGATGCGATGGTCATTCTTCCTTGCTCGATGGGAACCGTGGGACGCATTGCCTCTGGAACCTCTGATTCATTAATCCTTCGTTCAGCTGATGTTTTTTTAAAAGAACGTCGTAAACTTATCCTCGTCGTCCGCGAAACACCTTGGAATCTCATTCAAGCTCGCAACGTTGTTACCGTTATGGAAGCAGGAGCTTCTGTTTTGCCTGCAATGCCCTCTTTTTACAGCAATCCAAAAACATTGGAAGAACTTGCTGACACCGTTGTTCATCGTGTTCTCGATCAGTTAGGCATTGAGGCTCCTAATGCGTGCCGGTGGGGTGAAGAAAGACTGAAGGAAAAGACAACAGTGTCATGAAATTTTCTCGAGAACAATTTTTTGCTACTCTTGCAGCCTTCGTTGCGCGCGTTCTTTTTCGAACCTTACGTTTGGAGGTAATCGATCGAGGAGTCTTTCTCACACAACCACCAAAAGAGCCGGTAATCATGACCTTTTGGCACAATCGCATTCCGGCCATCGCCGTTGCTTTTTTAAGGCACTACCCTCATCGCTCACGTCGAGGAGTTGTGGTGCTGACAAGTCCAAGCAAAGATGGAGATATTCTCGCTGGCGTGATGAGCCGCCTTGGAATGGGCTCGGTACGCGGCTCTAGCTCGCGTCGCGGATCGACGGCCTTGCGCGAGCTCACCGAAAAATTAGAAACTGGACACGATCTTGCCATCACGCCGGATGGACCACGCGGCCCAAAATATTCTCTGGGACCTGGCGTTGTTTTTTTAGCGCAAAAAACAGGGCTCCGCATCTTGCCACTCCACGCTCGCTATCATCGCGCTTTTCATTTAAAAACGTGGGATTCTTTCGCTATCCCGTGGCCTTTTTCAAAAATCACTGTTGTGGTTGACCAATACATCACCATTGATCCATCACTCGCAGACCTAGAACCAGAGCGGCTCAAGCTGGAAGATCTTTTAAAAACAAACGCTGAGGCTGCTGACAGAAAAGCTGAAGGCCAAAACAACATTTCACCATGAATTTAATTGACGGAAAAAAAATTGCCGCGGAAGTTGAACAAAAACTTCTCGAACGAATTGCATTGTTAAAACAACGCGGCATCACACCTGGCCTCGCTGTCGTTTTAGTTGGTGAAGACCCAGCATCTCAAGCGTACGTCAGAAACAAAGATTGCGCCTGTCAGCGGCTCGGCATGTTCTCTCGCAAAATTGAACTCCCTGCCAGCACCTCACAGAATGAGCTTCTACAGCTGATTGAAAAATTAAATGACAATCCGTTAATCCATGGCATCCTCGTGCAGTCCCCACCACCTTCTCACATCGATGAACAGGCGATCACCAAGGCTCTTGATCCTCGCAAAGATGTCGATGGTTTTCATCCGATCAACGTAGCGAAACTTGCGATGGATGATGAGAGTGGCTTTGTACCTTGCACGCCTCTCGGTTGTCAACACTTGCTCACGGCTCATGGGATTGAGACACGTGGTGCGAATATTGTCATCGTCGGACGCAGCCTCATTGTTGGAAAACCGATGGCGCTGCTGCTGCTGCGCAAAGGCCTCGGCGGCGATGCAACAGTCACCATTGCTCACTCGCGCACGCGCCATCTCGTAGAGATCACGCGTTCCGCAGACATTGTCATTGCAGCTCTCGGACGACCTCACGCACTAGGCGCAGAGAACCTCCGAGAAGGAGCCGTGGTTATTGACGTCGGCATCAATCGCATTCCTGACACCTCTTCTTCAACAGGCTATCGCCTCGTCGGCGACGTTGACTTCGATGCAGTTGCTCATCGCTGCGCCGCTATTACACCCGTCCCAGGAGGCGTCGGACCGATGACCATTGCGATGCTCATGCACAATTGTGTCAAAGCTTGTGAACGGCTTACGAGTTAAGATTATTACCGCATGCGAGCTGCTCTCGCTGCATCTATGAGAGGCTGTATAAGAGCTGCTGCCTCTTGAGCACGTTTCCATGCCGCTTGACTTCTCGAGGCTGCCTCTGCAATGACGTTCATTACGGCACGAGGCGGAGGTGCGATACTTGGACCCATGGTTTGAAAAACTTGTTGTAATGCTCTCGCTGCAAATTGCTGATTGCGCTTCGAAGTCGTCATTTTTATTATTCCTCCAACTTTGGCAGCCTCTATGTCAGCCGTGTTGTAGCCATCATAGGCTTTCATCGCCTCTGCTGCAGCAGCATAAGCATCGCCTATAGCTTCTTGAAGATCGTGGTAGTGGTGAATAAGTTGTTCACCACCTATGATGCCCAAGTTAACTATATCCTTAGTAATTTTCAAAATAAGTTTACTAGCCATGCGAGCAGGAACTGCTGCTGCTGCTGCATCAAAAACTGTTTTGTGTTGGGAATGCATGACAGCTCGATCAGGAGCATCCATTAAAAGATTTCCTAGAGTCCTAGCAGCTTCAATAATTCTCAAACCACCAGAGAACCAGGCAGCGCCCATTCTCTCGCTTCTCCAAAAGAGATCATGAGGCATTTTTCCTTGTATTAATTGCGCAGCAGTATTCTCTAGTCGTATGATTGCAGGAAACGCTTGTTGCGCAGTTGCTGTAATACGTCGACGTTCTTCTGGAGTGCTAACCGCTCTTCTCCAAGTTAGCAAGAGATTTTTCTGTTCTTCTAGGCGTCTTGGCATTTCTGGCAACTCAGAACGAGTTGTCATGGTTGCTATCTCCTGATCAAGCGAATCGGGGAGAATGGTCTTGATGGCTTCTTCTATTTTTTTAACGTCAGGAGTGAGGGCTGGATTATTTTTAACACTCTCCTGTAATAATTTACTGCTGTAATAGTCCAACGAGTAGCGTTCATTCTTAAACTTCTCTTGCCAGAGATAGGGTCTATCAGCAACAGCAGAAGCTTCATGAATCCTTGTAAAAACGTCCATGGCTGCAACCATCAGACTCTTTGCTATCATCACTCTCACAGGTTTTTTAGGATCATCCGAAGTAGAGGAGACAGCGTTTTGAGCCTCACGAAGAGCCATTTCAGTGGTGCGGCGAGCAAAGCCCGTCTGATACAGCAAGGGGGCATGAGGAACTTCTGATCTCATCCGCTCTGGCCGCTGATCAAGTTCCTTACGTACATCCTCAATGGTTGCACTGACTTCACTTAAAAATTCAGATGATGGAATTACCCTAGACCGATTTAACATACTGGCTTGTAGAGCCTCTTCCCTAGCGGCTGTAACAGCATCATTGCAAGCCATCATTTTATGACGCTCTGGTATAAATCCTGAGATGGACACACCTTGACCCAAGTGGACCACTTCATGAACGTACGGGGCAGTAAAAACCTCCATTGCATTGCGGCTGCGTTGAGTAGCTTTTTCTTTTAATTGAATACGCTGCGAGAGAGTGTTAATGGGGGAAGAGAAACTTTCTGTTACAAAAGAAGATTTGCATACCTCCTCCGCTGCACTCATCACAGACCTACATAATAGTCGAGCACTCTTAGCTTCTACAAGGAACCGCGGCGATATAGTTATCACAGGAGAAACTTGTCCTTCCATGAGCATGGAAGCCTTTCTCGCCTGGAGAGCATTAGTCCTTTCATAACTCTCAAGAGCCATGCTGCTGAGTTCAACAACAAGAGTGGCTGCAGCGGCCAGGCGATCTTGCAAGCTTTGGTGATCAGGCTGAGACATCGCTTCTACGGTGGCTCTCGCATGAAGAGCTTCCGCAGCATTGAAGGCAATCTCGATAACTATCTGAGTCTTGATGGACTGGAACTCGAGCTCCTTGAGAGCACTCGGATCTTCTGGAGCTGAAGCAAACTGAAGCATCGATGCTGCCATCGATGCTTTTTGTTCTGCTGCAGCTTGAGTCAAACAGAAGACATAAGCCGAAGAAGAAGTCGACATTCTCAATTTCTACGCGGCACTCCGAACGGCTTCGGTAGCATCAGCAGCTTCTCGCTGCATGCTTTGGACTATCGTTCTATTTACAGATCTGTCAACTTGAGGACGAGAATTTGCACCAAGGTTGAGAGCTACTCTTTCAAGCTTGGCTGCAGCTCGCTCAGCAGACTCAGTGCTATTTTGAACTTCTTCTTGAGATTGCTGAAGAGATGTTGCCACTCGCTCACTTACCTCTTCCATGATGATAGCCACTTCATTCTCAATTCTCTGACTCTCAGAAACTGAAGCAGAGGAAACGTTTCTCAATCTGCTTAATTGCGGGATGAAGTAAGAAGCATCCTCATTTGGTCGAGCTTCCCTTGCAGCCTGCACAGCAGCTCTGGCAGCTGAAGCAGTTTGTTTTAAAATTTCAGGAGTTACTAATTGTTGAGGAATAATTTTTATAGAGCGAACTGCTTCAGCTGCACTCAAAGGATTTGAAAATTTTGGATAAGTTGGATAGGTGCTCGGACCAGAAAGCACATAATTTTCAGAGTTGCCAGCATTATTTTCAGTTTCTGCTATGGCTGCAACAGAACCTCTTTCTTGGAGATTACTCTCATCATCGAAATGAGGATCGCCAGAACGAGCCAGAGCACGCTGATTACTTTCATCAGGAGAAATCGGATCACCCTTCCCCTCAACACCAGGAAATGCAAATGACTTCATGGAGAAAGCAAAAAAAACTAAGAGTGCAGCAACAGGAGGGAACTTCATAAAATGAGAGTTTCAGAAATTTCGTGTGTAGACAATATTAAAGAAGGGAGAAGGGGTCGGAGAAGGGGTCGGAGGTTAAGCAACAATTTTTCTGTAAAATTGAAAAGAGCGGAATGAAAAAGTTAGTGGTGAAGGATTAGTTTTTAGCGGAGGTATTGAGGGTTGAGGTAAGCATTG
>VHCR01000063.1 GCA_016871655.1 Verrucomicrobiota bacterium | reverse complement strand
GGATCAGGCTTTGGACCTTCGTTTCATAATACCGGAGGAAATGAAACGTATCTGGCCTATTTTTTCCCAGGAACGATTGTCTTGATCATGCTCTTCACTGCGATTTTCTCAACGATCTCCGTCATTGAAGATCGGCGCGAAGGCTTTCTCCAGGGCGCTCTCGTGGCCCCTCTCTCGCCAGCGACCATTCCACTCGGAAAATTTTTAGGCGGCACGACGCTTGCTGTACTCCAAGCTCTCTTGTTTTGCATCTTGGCACCACTCGCTCACATCCCCATTGGTCTGAACCAAATTATTTTATTGCTCCCCGCTTTTTGCTTGGTTGGATTTTGTATGACTGGCCTCGGCTTTCTCGTCGCTTGGCCGATGGACTCGACGCAAGGCTTTCACGCGATCATGAATATTTTCCTCATGCCCCTCTGGATGATGTCTGGCGCTCTCTTCCCAATGCCTGCAGGGAGTGGCTGGCTCTACTGGGTTGGCCTACTGAATCCCGTGAGCTACAGCGTCTCCGCCATTCGCGATGCCTTCATGGGAGAAAACTTTTTGTCCCCACCACCTCACTATTTATTTTCGCTACTGATCACTTCCCTTTTTGGAGCAGTGACGTTTGCTGTCAGCTTTTATTTGGTAGCAAAACCGAAGAAGAAATAAAAAACCGCAAAATCGCGATGGCTCGCCTAATTTGCGGTTTCCTAACTCAATTAAAATTTTTTACTTCTTTGCAGCTTTTGCTTTTTTTGCTTTAGCAGCTGGCTTAGCAGTAGTGGTCTTGCCCCCTGCAACACGCTTGTTCAAAAGACTCTTTTTGCGAGCAGCTCTATTTTTAGGAACAACGCTTTTCTTGACAGCTTTATCAAGCATCGAGACAAATTTTTTGAAAAGATCTTTGAGCTCGGTCGATTCTGACTCGAGTGCTTTGGGACTTTTTTCTCTTGAGTTTTTAAACTCGAAATAATGCTGGTATTACGAGCATGACGTGTAGCGCTTTGCTTGGCACGCTTGATGGAAGAACTGTTTTTTTTGACGGGTGCTTTGGCCATAGTAGGAAAAGGTTAAGAAATCAGAGAAGGATGTGCCAGAGGGGAGAATCGAACTCCCGACCAAGGGCTTATGAGTCCCCTGCTCTACCGCTGAGCTACCCTGGCGTAAGAGGAAATAGCCTAGCAGAAAAAAAAGATGCGGCAAGATGATTTCGATCGTTATAACGAGAGCATCTGATAATGCTGGCACAAATAAACATTTAGCTGTTCAGAAACCCCATTTTTAGTGAGAGAGAGGGTGATGCTCAATGGAATGACTGCTGTGAAAGCCCCTGTGATCGTTTGTGGAATTTCTTCCAACTTCTCCGTCGTGATGTAAAAAGCATCGTGTCCCAAAAATGGACTCACGGCTTTCTCTTCGGTGTAGAGCGGATCAGGCGTTGTATTTTCTGTTGTGGCATCAGCGTAATGAGGCCAAAACTGAAATTGACTGCCAATCGCTGGAGACTCGGGAATGAAAACGGAAGGCGCTCCAGGCCTCTCTGGATAATCGATTGGCAACGCTGCACCTAAAACAGCCGCAAGGCCAGGCGTCTCGGCAATGAGGAACGGCAGCCTGCCAGAAGGCAATTGCTCAACTTGAGCAGCGCGTTGCTTTGCTTCATCGCCTGAAGGCTCTGCAGCAGATTGAATTTCTCCGCTATTTTTTTCAGCAGAGGGATGAGCAATGACTCCGGAAGTATTGGCATAAGTTGTTCGCAACTTCATCAGTTGATCTGCTACAGCTTCGGTTCCAATCACGCCTGTCGCTGATGGAAAATTCCAAGGTGATTCTTGCGTTGTTGAGGAAGAAATTTTTCCCAAGAGCAATAAAAAGGAAGAGCCGCCAAGAACGAGCAAGAGTAGTAGTCCTACGATGACTCTTTTTTTTGTTTGCATGAAAAAATCGACAGCAATCGGAAGAAAAAGCGCCGTCAAGACCAGCAAGAGTGCAAAAGGAATATTTTCATGCCCAAGTTCGTTGATGCAAAAAAAGAAAGGAATTGCGAGGAGTAAGAAAAAGGGATTTTCAATACTCCAGATTCCTGAAAAACAGCAGGCACCTGCCATAAGGAATGGCGCTAGCGCTAGTAAAGACAAGGCTAGCGGCAGATGTTGAAAAAACCCCTCTTCTAAGGGAGGCCACGACCAAAAAGAATCCCAAGTCATGTTTTGAAATTGCAACCAATCGTGATTTTGATTCCACCAAAAAATTGGCAACCAGCTCAGAGTCAAAAATAATATCGCACCAAAAATGCCAATTATTTTTCCCCAACTGGACGAAACAACATTTGTCTCATTTTCACTTGGGATTTCATTTTGAAAAAATTTTAATGACGTCAGCACAACGAGTGGCAATAGCAATCCGATTTGATAGCTCACTTGCGTTCCAATCGCCAAGATCACTCCAAAAATTAACCACGTTGAAATTTTATTTTTTTCAGTCTTATTAGTGATCAACTTCGAAGCAAGCCAGAGAGCGTAAAGCCAGAAAAAAGCTACAACCATCGTTCCTTCCATCACCACTCCAGCAAGATTTGCAAGTGGCAAGAGATTAAAAATGATCACAGTCCAAAAAGCGACGCGGCGATTACAAAGAGTAGAGATCCAGCGCCAGAGTATCCAAGAAACTCCGAATAACAGCAGCGGAGAAAACCATCGAATCGCAAGGGGCTCGGAACCTAACACCCCTCCCAGCCTCATCAGAGCTGGAACTCCAGCTGGCCCTTCTACAAACCCCCAATCAAGATGGCGAGAGCAAAGCAGCAGGTACGACTCTGTTTCACTAAAATGTCCCAACCCAGCAATCAGTAAACGAACAATTGTTAACAAACCGAGAATGATCCAAGGAAAGCTCATTTTGAAACAATTTCCTTTTATCGAAGCACAGGATATCGTTCTGCAGTCGCAGGAAAAATCTTCTTTCCCCAACGCTGCCATGCTTTGTTTAACAAAGCCACCATTGTTATTGCAGAAAGGGTCCCAATCGTTGCACCAGCCAGAACGTCAGTCGGCCAATGCATGCCCGTATAAATGCGAGAATAAAAAACCATAGCTGCTATCAAAAACGCTAAGATTCCCCAACGCCGATAAAAAAGAAAAATGACCGTTGCAGAAAGCATTATATTGGCTGAGTGGGAGGAAGGAAACGAACGCCCCTGCACAGGTTTATTGGGGCGAGGAGGCTTAGACATTTTGACATCGGGAAGAGAGGCCATCGAAAGGAACTGTGGAGAAGCTTGTTTTAATTGAACCAGTCTCACTCCCTCTTGAGCCTGGAATGGCCTTAGCCGACCTACAGCATGCTTGAGTCCATTAACGACAAGACCATCGGTAATACCGAAGGTGATGATCAAACAAAGAAGCATGGCTCGCAACCGAAAATTCCCAAAAATGATTCCCAATAGAAGAGCCGCAAGCAGAAAGGGCTTCCACGCAGAAAAGTTAGTGATATCGGCCATCAGCTGATCTAACCAAGGGGCTGTGGCTTCTTTATTAATCCAATGTTGTAGTAGTTGATCCATTGTTCTTTTGTAGCTATTATTTTCTAAATTGAAAACAGAAATTACTCCCGAACAAAAATCTCGTAGTGCCCTCATCAAAGAACGGCAGAAGAATTCTCTTTTTTGGCAAGTGGTACATTTGCTTGGCTCCTTGCAACTCGCTTTGATCCTGCTCGCAACGATTGCTCTAGCTTGCGCTATCGCTACGTTGACGGAGTCGCGCTATGATACCCAGACTGCGCAAACCGCCATTTACAAGGCTCCCTGGTTCATGGCATGGCTGACTGTGCTTTGCATCAATCTTTTTGCCGTAACGTTGACGCGTTGGCCTTGGGAAAGAAAGCATGTCGGTTTTATCATCACTCACTATGGCATCATCGCGCTTCTGATCGGAGCAATGATCGGAATGTCTCGAGGATTTGAAGGAAATGTCACACTCCATCGTGGAACGCCGGTGACTAAAATCACCACACGACAAAGCGTGATTCAAATCGAGAGTCCTGCCGACTCTTATCTCTACCTCCTCCCTTACGACGCCGCAATCACTCGTCCCTCCATAAAACATCCAACAAAACTTTCCATTCCAGGAACAGACCTCCAACTCATCATTGATGATTGGAGCAACCATCTCGAACAACAACCCTTTCTCCAAGCCAGCAATAGCCCCAAAGTACCGGCGGCTCTTTTGCTTGCTCTTGAAAGTAAGATGCTTCATCAAAAACAAATCGTGCCGCTGACGTTGGCTGACACAGCTTCTGCAACATTTGATTTTTTTGGACTAGCTACAGTCCAGTTGTTACCAACACTTCCAGAGCCTCATTCGAGAACCCACCGCGAGTCACAGATCGTTGCTGCCAAGTTTGCGCCAGTCATCGTGACGGAAGACCAACCTTCCGACATCCACATCATGCTCAGCGATGATGGCAACCTTGTTACCGTTGCGAACTCGGAAGGAACCTCGGCAAGTTATTCTCGCGCTGACTTAATGCATCAAAAACTACCAATCGGCAGCGCTACCATTGAGATCAAAGAATATTGGCCCGATTTCAAATTAGTGAATGGCAAGCCGACAACTCTCTCACAGCAGGCCAAGAATCCAGCGCTTCGTGCAGAAATTCTTTTTCCATCAACAACGGCTGAACCTCCCGCTAAAAAAACAACACCATGGCTGAGAATGGCTCTAAATCAGGATTTCAAGAGCATTCAATACCAACTCGGTCGTGGCTCCTCCATTCAAAAGTCAGGCACTCTTGCCTTAAACACCCCCCTGCCGCTCGGTTGGGCCGATTGGCAGGGCACGCTGTTAGCTGCTGGGCCTCACGAAGAAATCACCTACACTGTCACACCACTCCCAAAAACGACCGACATGAAATCGGATCGCTCCTCGGCCCCTCCTGGCTTTCATGCTTATCTGATCGATCGACAAAGGAGTTCGTCCCATCATTCATTTATTTTTGGGTCTGACCCCAAAATTAATGAACTGGCACCAAAATTAGCAAATGATGGAACTGACTTCTTTGGAAATTCACAATGGGTCATGTCAGGCTCCGTCACTCCACTCACACTCAATCAGCAGATGGTAAGAGTTGCCTACGGATTAGAATTAAAATCAGTTCCTTTTAGCATTGAACTCCTCCATTTTGAAGTGCCACGCGATGAGGGAACCGAGACACCAAGTGACTTTCGTGCAACGGTGCGTTTTCAGGATTTAAAAACTGGAGCTATCCGCGAGGGCCTCATCCATATGAATCACCCTGCCAGTTTTCCAGGAACTTTTTTGGCGAACCTCACTGGCATCAACTACAAATTTTCACAAGCCGAGTGGAATCCTCGCGACCTCGATGAGACAACACTTCAAGTCCTCTACGACCCCGGCTGGCTCTTCAAATGGATTGGGTCACTTGCGATTTGCATTGGGATTGCGATGATGTTTTATTGGAAAAAAAGAAAATGAAAAAATTAATTAAAAAGATCGTAGCAGGATTGTTTTTCGTAACAGCAGTTCAAAGCCATGCTGCTTTAATGCAGATTCCTAGTTCACTCGAAGAACTACCCATTCAGGAAAGTGGCCGACGTAAGCCTTATTTAATTTTTGCCGAAGAAACCTTGCGCACGCTCTCAGGACAAATGTCGCTGATCGTTGCAGGAAAGAAAACAAGTGCCGTTGACCTGATCACTGCGCTTTGGCTTGAGCCGGAGCAGCCATGGGCGATGGAGACTTTTATTCTTGTTTCGTATGGCCCACTGAAAACAACATTAGGCCTTCCTCTCAAACAAAAATTATTTAGCTACGATGCGCTCCGCCACAACTCGGGCTTGCTCACCTTGATTGATCAAGCTGGCAAAGCGAGGCGTGCTGATCCGAGCCATCGCTTGGAAGGTTTATTAAAAGAAGCTGCTGATGTTGGCATGCGAATGGCTTTATTTGAAGAAATTCAAGATGGCTCGCTCTTCCGCATTGTTCCTAACGCGCAGCCAGGGGCACGATGGAGCACGCTTGGAGAGTGGGAGCAAACAGCGCCTTCTCAAGAGCGGGAGAAAGCTCAACAGGCTTTCGCACGCTTGCAACAAGCATGGCTTCAAAACAGCTCCTCCCTTTTTCTTCAAAGCCTCACGGAATTACAACAGCTTTTTCAAAATATCGATCCTCAACCAGTCCCTCACTGGAAACTGCAACTAGAAGTCTTTTACCAAAAGTTTCATCCGTTTCGTTGGGCTTGGATTTTTTATGCTCTCGCCGGTATTTTGTTTTTCTTTTCTCCCGATCTTGGAAAAAAAGAACACAAAAAAAAATCGTTGCTTGAGCGTTTGTCGTGGTTGTTCATAGGCAGCGGATTCTTCTTTCAAGCTGCAGGCCTTGCTGCTCGGATTCTTATCGCAGGCCGTCCTCCAGTCACTAACATGTATGAAGTGGTCATCTGGGTTGCTTTTGGCACCGTCTTTTTTGCACTATTGTTTGAATCTTTTTTGCATGGCGGATTTTTCATTTTAGGAGCTATCCCATTCGCTGTCGTTTCGTTGATTTTAGCAGACAGCCAACCAATGATCCTCAATCCCTCGATCAATCCACTCGTCCCTGTCTTGCGCGATAATTTTTGGCTTACGATTCACGTCCTCACCATCACTTTGAGCTATGCTGCCTTTGCACTCGCACTTGGTATTGCTCATCTCATTTTGATTCGCTTACTATTAAAACATCAATCCTTACCGATTCTCTACAACTATCTCTACCGAACTTTACAAGTGGGCGTCTTGCTCTTAGCAGTTGGAACAATTCTCGGTGGCGTCTGGGCCAATTACTCCTGGGGCCGTTTCTGGGATTGGGATCCAAAAGAAACGTGGGCACTTATCACGTTATTGATTTATCTTTTTCTGCTGCACGGCAGGATTGCGGGGCGTTGGGGCGGTTTTGGATTAACGATTGGTTCTATTCTCGCATTTTTGAGTGTCCTCATGGCCTGCTATGGCGTCAACTTTGTCCTCGGAACTGGTCTTCACAGCTACGGTTTCAGCACTGGAGGATTTTCGTACGTACTGGGATTCGTAGGGCTCGAGGTCACTCTAGTCGCGACAGCTATTTTTAAACACAAAAAACACAAAAAGAAAATCAAAGAAAAAGAAAATTAATCGCAAAGAAAGTAGAGCTTTTATTTTTCCTTTTTTTGCGCTCTTTGCGGTTAACTCTTTTCTTTACTTATCCATTTTCCTGAGTGGGAACTCTCAAGTGAGGTGTCACTCTCACACCCGCAGCATCGCTTTTAAACTGAGTGCTAGTGGGACTCGGTGCCACCCAACTTCCCGAAGATTTCGGAGGACGATGAGCATTGTTAGGATCGTAAATTTTCAGATCTTTTCCTTGGCGGAGTAAAACAAAAGTATTGTTCGTCCCATAGTTTTTCCAAGGACCATCAGGAACTGCAGAGGCATCAACAAATTTCCAATCGCAAATTTGGTTTTGGTCCAGCCCAAGATAGTCACGCACTGCCGGAGAAATATCGAGGCCTGCGCCATGGTTCAGATTAGGACGAGGACGATCTGGTCCGAAAACATAA
>VHCR01000062.1 GCA_016871655.1 Verrucomicrobiota bacterium | reverse complement strand
GTACGTGCGCCTGCACACTGGCTGGTTCAGCGACCGCAGCGCCTGTTATTTAGCGGCTGGGCGACCTGTCATCACACAAGAAACAGGATTCAGCAAATTTTATGGAGAAAAAAAAGAAGGTCTCATCGGATTTTCCACGATGGAAGAAATTATAGAAGCCGCTCGCTCGATTCGTGCCGATTACAAAAAGCATTCTCGTGCTGCCTTAGAAATTGCACGCGAATTTTTCGAAGCAGAAAAAGTCCTCAAGTCGCTTCTGGAGCGAGCTGGAGTATAATTTGGAGATAGAAGATGGGAGATAGAAGATAGAAGTTTTCTAATTAGAGCTACTTCTCAAAAAACTATATTTTTCTAAATAATTATTTTCTTATAACCAATGCCTGCCATAGCAGGCCTCAACTTCTATCTTCTATCTTCCATCTTCTATCTCCTGATTTCACTTTCCATCCCTTCCATCCTTGTGAATCTCCTCCGACCTCCAATATCCAGTCTCCAGCCTGTCTTCCTCGGTTGTGGCTTTGCCGCGAAATATCCGATGGGCGGGGGTAATTTTTCTGTGCCGTTGCAATATTTACTCGGTCTGCAGCGCCTGAAAAAACAAGGCTTTCGCGGCATCTGGCTTGAGGTTCTTCCCGAAAGTGGCGACGCCAAACTCGATGCCAGTCGTATTAGAATTTTTGAACGTCGGATGAGGTACTATGGACTGGAGTATTGCCTTTTACTCGAACCAAAAATTCTCCAGCAAAAAAAACCGGAAGAGCACGATCTTGAGCAGATGAAATCTCATGGAATGAGTATCGCCACTCTTCGTGAGCTAGCGCCACACGGAGCGCTCCTCAATCTCAGTTATTCAATTAAGCCTCCTCTCCTCACTCTTTTTGGAAAGAAATTGCTCTGCAGTCTTGATCCTTCCGAGGTTTTATTTTGGATGAACCAAATAGAGATGGGGCAGTCGTATCACGATGAATTTTGGTCTGTTGGGCTCTGCATGGATCAGATTGATCGACGTCTTCCAAAATCGCCAGTTCCATGGAACTCTTTTTTTCCACTCGTCGATACTCAGTTTTTGAAAGTAAAACCTCAACCGATCGTTGCCACGCGTCCTCGCTTTACCACAATTGGTCAATGGTATTGGGATGGAGCCATCGAAATCGATGGCATCTATCGTGACTTTTCTAAAAAAGCTGCCTTTGAGCCTTACATGGAGCTGCCGCGACGGATGCCGGAAGCCATTTTTGAATTAGCAATGAACTTGAATCCTGACGATCCAGAACGAAAACGCTTGCGCAAACTGGGGTGGCATGTTGTCTCCCCTCATCGACTCATGCCAACACCTCAACGTTACTACGATTACCTTGCCGGTTCTTTTGCCGAATTCACTGCAGTAAAATTAGAGGCTCAAATGCAGAGCGGTTGGCTTAGCGACCGCGCCGCTGCCTATCTGGGACTCGGTCGACCAGTAATCACAGAGCCAACTGGAGCTGAAAAATTCCTACCTTCTGAAAGCGGCATACTTTTTGTTCGCAATCTCGAAGAGGCCCTAGAATCCTCGCGTCGCGTGCTAAGAGATAGGCCTCGTTTTTCAAAACTCGCACGCTCCACAGCCATAGAATATTTTGATGCAGCTAAGACCCTGCAAAAAATGCTGGGAAAATTTTTTCCCCTAGTCTAGAGTGACCTCTTTATTTTCCCGCAATGGCCAAAGATATTTTCAAAAAATGCCGCGAGTATCATGACGCGAAAGATGCACGTGCCCAAGGATTCTACCCTTACTTTCGACGTATTGATGACAGCGAAGGTAATCATGTGATCTGCGAAGGCAAGAAGAAGATCATGATCGGTTCCAACAACTATCTTGGCCTTGCCCAAGATCCTCGCGTCATAGAAGCTGCCTGTGCAGCAACTCGTCGTTTTGGCGCAGGATGCACTGGCTCTCGCCTGCTCAATGGAACGATCAGCTTGCACGAACAACTTGAGGAAGCATTGGCTGATTTTTTACAGCGAGAAGCTGTTCTTCTTTTTTCGACCGGATTTTTTGCCAATCAGGGAGCGCTCACGGCGTTGACAGAAGCGGAAGATGCCATCCTCTGCGATCGTGAAAATCACGCTAGCATCATCGAAGGATGCCAAACTTCTGAAGCGCGCCTCGTCCCCTATCGACACAACTCCGCTGCTGCTCTTCGAAATCGCCTCAAGCGCCTCCCGGCAAATGCCGGAAAATTAGTCGTCATGGACGGTGTCTTTAGCATGTCGGGAGACATTGCCGATCTTCCTGCAATGATTGAAGTCAGCAAAGAATATGGCGGCGTCATGTATGTTGACGAAGCTCATTCGCTTGGCGTTTTGGGACCACAAGGCCGCGGCACGGTCCATCACTTTGGTGTGAATGATGACGTTGAGATTGTCATGGGAACTTTTTCAAAATCACTCGGCTCGATGGGCGGTTTTATCGCTGGCTCTCGCGAGATGATTGAATTTTTAAAGCACAAAGCGCGCTGTTTAATTTTCACAGCAGCTCTTGCTCCTGCCGTCGTCGGAGGCGTCCTCAAGGCTCTTGAAATCATGCAGAGCGAGCCAGAACGGATTGATCAGCTGTGGAAAAACACCCACAAAATGCACGCAGGTTTCAAATCGATTGGGTTTAACATTGGCTCGACGCAAACACCGATCGTTCCTATTTTGATTGGAAGTGAAGCCAAGGCCTTCGCTTTTTCACAGCGACTCTTTGATGAAGGGATTTTTGCGACTCCAGCCATTTACCCTGCTGTGCGCTACGGAGAAGCAATTGTGCGGACCAGCTTCATGTCAACGCACAGCGAAAAAGATCTCGATTTCATTTTAGAAATCTTTACAAAATTAGCCCGTGAACTAGGAACCTTCGATGATCCTGCATACACACAACCAGGCCGACGACGCAACATTTTCGATTTTGCCTTGCAAGAGCAAGACAGATAGAAAACTTTTTGAAAACATTCCCGAGCTCCTCCATGCGAAGGAGCCGTGTTTTACGCCTCCTTTTCCAGGAAGCGTTGTGAAATTAATTGAACCGAACGGCGCTTTTTGTAAGCAACATGGCTCCATCACACCGTTGATTGCTTTTAAAAAAGGAAAACCTGTCGGCCGGATTGCAGCAATCATCAACCGCTCTCACAACAACTACAACAAAGACCAAGTTGGATTTTTTGGATTTTTTGACTGTATTAATGATGCTGCCATCGCGAAAGCTTTAGTAGACGCCGTTGCCAAGATTGTCAAAAAAGAAGGGATGACTTCCCTGCGAGGTCCCTACAATCCATCGATCAATGATGATTGTGGAGTTTTGACTGAAGGATTTGAGACTCCCTCTTTCATCTCGATGCCATGGAATCCTGCTTACTATGAGTCTCTCTATCGCGCTGCAGGTCTAGAGCCAGTTCGGACCCTCTATTCTTGGATGGTTCCTCTTCAGCAAGAGACGCCTGAGCGGGTGAATAAAATCGTTACTCGATTAAAAAAGCGAAATAACATTTCCATTCGCAGCATTGACATGAAAAATTTAAAAAAGGAAATGGAAATCATTCATCGCCTTTACAACAGAACCCTCGATCGTAACTGGGGATTTTATCCAATGTCACTTGATGAACTCCTCCATGCTGCCGATGATTTAAAAGCGATTGCTGATCCGAGCTTGATCCTCTTTGCGCAAGCTGATGGACGTGATGTTGCCTTTAGCCTCTCCCTCCCAAACATGAATGAGCTCTTTCACGCATCACGTGGACGGAAGGGAATCTTACGCTTTTTAGAAATGGCCTTGAGGATTCAATTTCAGAGACCAACCGCTGCTCGACTCTGCGTTCTCGGTGTTGATCCTGAGTATCGAGACAAAGGATTAAGTGCCCTTTTGTTTTATGAAGCTTACGTTCGCACTAAGGCTAAATATCAGCGCTCCGAGGTCTCTTGGGTCGAAGCCAACAACACGGAAATTTTGGAAGGAGCCGAACTCATGAACGGTCATCGCGATAAAACATATCAGATTTTTGAGAAAGAAATTCACCACAAGGATCACAAAGAATAATTGAAGATGGGAGATAGAAGATGGAAGATAGGAGTTGTGGTCTGCTTCGCAGACAATTTTGAAGACAAGCGACTCAGAATTGTTACTGAAAATATAACTATCTTCTAGCTTTAAAATCTTGCCGAAGGCCTCGACTTCCATCTTCCATCTTCTATCTTCCATCTTCTCAAAAAGCTTCTTTGTGGTGAATTCTTTTTTCTTTCATCACTTCTTCCATTCCTGTGAATCTCTTACTAACTGGCTCTACGGGTTTTGTCGGACGCAATTTGTTGTTACGCGTTTTACAAGATCCAACATGGTCTGAAATTATCCTTCCCGTTCGTAGCAAAGAAAAATTTTTATCACAGCTCGCGGAGGAAGGAATTAAGAGACTTCCAGAGAACGTGCATCTTTGCTCCGTCAAAAATAATATTTGGGATTTGGAAGAAGCTCCAGAGCCTGATCTGGTCATTCATTGCGCTGGGCTGACTTTTTCGCGCGAGAAAAAAAATTATTTTGAAACACATGTCGACGGGACGTTACAACTTTTTGCACAGCTTCCCAAAAGAACACGCTTCCTTGTTCTCTCCTCCCTTTCAGCGGCTGGCCCAACCCCGTCAGTACATCCTGTACGTCAGCATGAACATCAATCTTCTCCCGTCTCGTGGTATGGCGAATCAAAATTAGCGATGGAGCAAAAGCTGCGCGATCATTATGCAGAGCGTCTTCTCATCATTCGCCCTCCCATCATCCTTGGACCGCGCGATACAGCAACAATTCCACTTTTTCAAATGGCTTCCTCTCCATTCCGAATGAAGCCAGGGGTAAAGCCAAAAGAATATAGTTGGATTTCAGTCGATGACCTTTGTGAAGCGCTCTTGCTCGCAGCAAGTGTTGATTGGAAAAAATTTTCTCCTTTTCCCTATTTTGTGACTAATCCTCAATCGATAACCGACCTCGAGCTGATTCAAACAACAGCAGATGTCTTAAAAAAACGAGGGCTCACTCTTCGACTACCTCATTTTTTATTGCAATTGGTCTCCCTCATTGTCGATCGGATTCCAGCTCTACATCAACCTCTGCAGAGCCTCGGACCCGATCGCATTAAAGAAATTCTACCTCAACGTTGGGTTGCTGATGGCACTCTTTTTCAAATACACTTCGAGTGGAAGCCAGAAAAAACGTTGCGTGAGACGCTTGAGGAGACAAACGAATGGCTTACTCACTGTAAGAAAGCAATTCACCACAAAAATCACAAAGCTGCTACGCCGCACACAAAGAATACAAAAGATTTTTTTATAAAAAAAATCTAAATGTTAAAAATTGAATCCGTTTTTTAACTTTCCATGATTCCAAGTCTTCGAACCTTCAAGCTCATCTGCGCTCGTCATTCTCAAAGCTTTAAAATTTTTTATAAAAAATTTTTGTGTGTTCTTTGTAGTGAATTCTTATAACTCAAACTCAAACTGCAGAACTCAAACTCTGGCTGCGCGGCAGCCAGAATGGTGCGCGATGGCAGGTTCGAACTGCCGACCCCTACAGTGTCAGTGTAGTGCTCTACCGCTGAGCTAACCGCGCGTAATGGAAGAAAGAAGGGTAAGTCGGAGTTAATTCTAAATCAATCTTTAAAAAAACTTTTGAAGTTTTTCCATTTTTTTATTGCAGTCGGCAAATTTGTCTGTTAGGCCATTAGCGTTTAATTATTTTATAATTACTCTTTCAATAGTTATGAAATAAATTGCAATATTCAACATCGCAGTAATCACTATTCAATTTAACTCTGCAAATATATGATCCTACCCTTCGCCCTGCTCATGGCCACGGTCCTCAGTCCAGATCAAACAACAACGACTGATCTGAATGTAACTGCAACTCCAATGCCAGAGCAGCACCAGAGAATACGAGGATTACGAACATTGACCACGGCATTCAAGGCTCTCAGCCTGGAAGAGACAGAGGACGATGAATTGATCACTGAAATTTTTGATCCTAATTCTCCGCAACAGCAAAAAATTTCAGCCTTCCAACCGATGCCTGCGATGCCGCATACGGTGAAGGAACTTCAATATGCCTCTGGCAACTGGTTTGGACCTCGCGATTTTTTGCACGAACATGGGTTCGACTTTTCCACCGTATACACGGGCCTCTTTCTCGGTAATCCCGTCGGTGGAAATAGTCAAACGTTTGCCTATGCTGATAACATTTCTCTGTCGCTTTTGATTGAAACAGAAAAATTGTTTGGATGGAAAGGAGGCCGCTTCGTGATGAGTGCGATGCAACAGGATGGAGGATGGCAAGAAAACCTTTCTTCAGTTAATCACATTGGTAATCAATTTACAGTCAATGGCATTGTCGGTGGGCAAACGATAAAATGGGTTAACCTCTATTGGAACCAAGATATTTGGGATGGTCGTATTAACTGGATTTTTGGCCGCTGCTGCGCCATGGATGAATTTGATAACTCCCCTCTCCTTTGGAACTATGTTGGAAGTCTTCAAGCTGCTCCAACTAACATGAAAACAACTTGGAGTCCGAATGCCAGCTGGGGAAGTCGAGTCAAACTTCGCCTCACTCGTGACACAGATCTCCGTTATGGCGTTTACCAAGCTACGATCAACTCTCTTAACGGATTAAATTGGAATTTTTATCCCGATGACGGTGTCTCCATGTTTGCTCAATACAGCTGGAATCCTGAATTTTGCAGACCAGGAAGCTGTTCAATTTTTGATTATTGCAATAGTGATACTACCTCTTCAGACAAAAAAGATGAGTTTTCAAATAAGAATTTTAAAGATCCTGTTGATATTTCTAAATTGAAAAAATTGCCCGGACATTATTTTTGGGGCGCGTATTACACCACGGCCGGAACTGCTCAATTCACGAGTAGTTCTAACCTTGATAATGCTTATGCTTTTTATCTTCATGCCGACCAGATGGTTTATCGTCCTAATCCATTGACTGAAGCTGGCCTTATCCTCTGGACAGAGCTAGCCTATTCGCCCGAAGCAAGCATTTCCATTTTGACCTATCAGGCCAAAGGAGGCTGCATCTACCAAGGGCTTATTCCTGGACGTGTTAATGACAGCACCATTTTTGGTCTTGGTTTTGGTGGGTTTAGTCCTTCCTATCAATCTAGTCAAGAAAGTCAAGGGTTAGGAGATCCTATTTATGAAATGGTTTCTGAGTTTGGTTATCGCATTAACTTGACTCGCTTCTTCTACGTCCAGCCTGACCTTCAATACATCGTCAATCCTGGAGGAACGGGGCATATTCCTAATGCGTTGGTGCTAGGAGCACAGGTTGGGATTACGTTTTAAACTGCCTCATAAATTCTACTGCTGGAGCGCAGAGGACTGCGTCGCTGCGATGCTCGCCTTCGTCGAGTATTCCATATACACTCCTCGTCTGTGCTTCTCGCTCCTTGTCCTGCATCTCCAGCAGCGAATTTCTAAAGCAGTTTTTCGCATCGTTTTCATTTTTTCTTTTTTTGTGTTCTTTTGTGGCTATTCACTGCTGGTAGAGTAGAGAGAGGATACGGGTTGAGAGCCTCATAGGCAATGACCGTTTCCCTCTCCCCCTCGTTCAAAC
>VHCR01000061.1 GCA_016871655.1 Verrucomicrobiota bacterium | reverse complement strand
TCCATCATTCCTCCAATCGCGATCAGAGCCAGAATCATAGCTCCTCGAAAAGCCATGGTTGCTAGTCGTGGAGATCGAAACTCCATCGTAGTGAGAACTGAGGTGAGGATAAAAATAGCAACAATAGTCAAATAGCCCGTGCCGCGGAGATAGCAGTATCCAAAGTAAGTGGTTAGTATCAGGAGGCCGATGAATCCTAGCTTATGAGGGCCGCGATAAAAAAACAGGGAGAGCCATGCAACGAGTGCTAGTAACATCGAAGACCAGGCTGCAGGATGATGCATGACTTTCCATGTTGGCACAAAATCGCCGCTGAGAGGAGCCGCGCTTTTTCCCCAGAGTGGTTCAGTGATTTTTGTAGAGAGCTCTTCAGAGGATGAAGAAGAGTGTAATTCTTTTTTTAAAAAATGCGTCAGCGAGGAGGTTGTGTGAGTGAGTGTTGTTGTTATAAGTTGTCTCGGTTGCCAGCTGTAAGTTAGCGTGACGAGAAAAAGAAGGGTGAGCGCTAACAAGGCTCGGAAGCTAGGCATGACACTGGAAAGAGAGCGACTGTGTAAAAAATGTTCGATACAATCTCCTCCGTAGAGGAGCAGAAGCGAAAGAATTCCCAACAAGTAGGAAGGATGAATCCAAGACCAAATCAAAAAAATAAAAACAGAGGATGATAAATATTTTTTTCCTCCATACTGTGTATGCTTGACGTAACGCACCAAGGTCAGGGGAAAAAGTGACAGTGAAACAATCGAATTGCGAACAACTTGTAGCTGACAGGTGCCAAGGCAGAATGCAAAAAAAAGGAGCAGCGCGAATGGCACCCACTGTTTGTTTTCTTGGATTTTATTTTTCCAAGGCGTGAGAATGAAGTAGGCGCCGCTAAATAAGCAGGTCAGGACAAGAAGCTGTAGTGCTACTGTTCCGCCCCAGCGAAAAAGAAATGCTAATCCGATGTCTCCCAAAAAAGTGTTAGGAAGATCTCGGAGATAATCATTCGTCGTTGGCGTAAAATAAAAAAAGTCTGCTGCAGGAAAAATCGTGTGCTGTTGTAGCATTTGCTCTCCCCAAGCGATGTGCCACCAAACATCGGAATTGTGAATATGGAAAAATCCAATGAAGATTCCGAAAGTGATGGAAAGGGTGCCAACGGCCCAAATTACTTTGTTCTTCATAACAAAAAAATATTCTGAAAGTAATCCAGGATGTTCGGTTTAATTAATAGGTACTTTCATATCTCCATTTTCAAAACGTTCAAAAAATTTTTAAAAGAAAAGAAATAGTCTCGCATAAGCTACCTACAAAAGCTACAAAAGCAAGTGACCTTATGAAAAAAATCAAATCTTTTTTAACAATTTTTGGAGGAATTTTTTTTCTTCTTTTTCTCTCTGCCTGTGCGACTGGACCTACGGTTGATCCTCAGGTGACCTCGGCAGTGAGTGCCGATGGGGTTTCGGGAGTGACCTATGAAAAGATGTTGCGAGGAGGAGTGCTCGATTACAATGACATTGCTCAACTCGTACAACATAAGGTTCCTTCGAACATCATCGTTGGTTATTTGCGGAACACGGAACGTGTTTACAATTTTTCGTATGAACAATTGCAACAATTACGTCACCTCGGAGCAACACCGCAAGTGCTCAATTACCTGACCGAGACCCAAGGTTTTTATGGAAACAACACAACTCCGTCTAGAGGCTCAAAGGTTCCAAAATATATCCGAGATAATTCAATGTTGAATCAAGATAAGCAACCATTCTTCTACAACGAGCCGATCGTTGATGATTGGTATGACTCGGCGTATGAGGAGTCATGCTACAGCCCGTTTTCTTTTAATTAAAGAAATTGGCCACAAAGAGCTCTGAGGAGAAGTAACGGGTTTCGAGTAGCGAGTCCTGAGACAATTTTTTTACGGATGCTTATTTTGAAAATTGACTCTAATACCATCTTTATCAATTAGCTGGACTATAGAGAGCAGAAGTTTTCGCAGCTGACAAGGCGGAAGAACGAGCGCTACCTTTTGTAACGTAAGTGATGACAACGCAGTCAGATGCCAATAAGAACAAGCTCTATAGTCTAGATAATGAGTGAAGATGGTATATAGTGTATTAAATTGAAAAGTGCACGCGATAAGCTTGCTCTTTTTCCTTAGAGCTGCGTTCTCAGATCTCACGTTATCTTCGGATAGCGCTTCGATCTTCGGCCTTGTTCTAAGAAAAAATTTCAGCGCTTCTAACATGCCCTTTTCAATTTAATACACTATAAAATCAAAACTTCGAAAAACGGATTTATTGTTGATCTTAAAAACTCGCTACTCGCCACTCGGTACTTTTATTTTCTTTGATTTCTTTGTGGTTAATTTTTTTAATAAAAAACGCCTTCCTTTTGTAGGACTCCTTCTGGTGGCGATGGTAGGGGTTTTATTTGAAGAAATTTTTCAGTGGCCGAGCTGGTCTTTAATGTTGGGAATGTTAGGCGTCTTCGCAGGATGGTTGATAGTGCGACGCTGGCGACTGCCGATTTGTTTTTTATTGGTCATGCTTTTTTTTGGAATCGTTCATGCCTGGCAATGGGAAGAAGCTCCAGCGAAGCGGCTCGCCTTGCTTCTCAACAATAGCAACAGCACGATGCTGGTGAGAGGCGTAGTAACGAGCGAAGTCAAGCATGTTGGAAAAAATCATATCACTTTTTTTATCAAGACGGAGCAGTTGGAATGGAATTTCAGAACGTTGACGCCCAACGTGACTATGCTTGTTCATTGGGAGGGAGTATTGCCTGCATACGGTGATCTTGTTTCCTTGCGAGCAACGGCGCAGTCGCCATCCCTTCCCAAAAATCCAGGCGAGTTTAATAAGGCTGCATGGTTAGCACGTCAGGAAGTTTGTACGGAACTAATGATGGATCCATCGGAACCAGGAAAGATCGTTTCCTCAAATCGCGGTTTTTTTCTGAAACGTTGGGCAATTGCGTGGAGAGAGCGTGCGGAGAAGCTCTTGGAATGTGGCATTGAGAGTGATCAAGCTGTCGTGAGTGTCATCAAAGGAATTGTTCTTGGCGTCAAAGAAAACGAAACGCTACTCGACGATTTCAAACTGACGGGAACGATGCATCTTTTTGCGGTGAGTGGATTGCATGTCGGAATGATGGTGATGATGATTTGGTTTTTTTTGAAATTGCTGCGTTTGTCACTTCGAATTGCAGTTCCAGTGACGCTCGTGTTTCTTTTTTCTTATGTCATGATCACTGGATGTCATGTGGGAAGCCTGCGGGCGGGCGTGATGGCGGCGATTGTCTTGATCGGATTTTTGTTAGAGCGACGACCGCAAATTCTTAACAACCTTGCCGCAGCCGCTTTTTTACTACTTCTCTTTGATACTAATCTTCTTTTTTCTATGGGATGGCAGTTTTCTTTTTCAGTGGTGCTAGCCATTGTTCTTTTGACCTCACCGTTAGAGAAATGTTTTGGAAAATATTTTGAGTTCGATCCTTTCCTTCCAAAAAAACTCATTACTCGCTGGCAACAACGCTGGCAACATATCGCGAAACACGTGGCTCAGCTTCTCGCTGTTTCAATCGCTGCATGGATTGGGGCATTTGTGCCAACGGCTTACTACTTTCATCAAATTTCTTTTTCAGCGTTGGGTGCTAATGTGATTGCGGTTCCACTTGCCTTTCTCATCATGTTGACAGCGCTACTCTCTATCAGTGCTGGTCTTCTCACTTCTTCTGGTGCCGCCATTTTTAATAATGCCAATTGGGTTTTTGTCAAAATGTTGATTCTCGTTGTTCATGGCTTTGCGCTTTTACCGTGGAGTTCTTTTTCACTTGCCTTCTCTCCAGCTCATCCACGAATCACGATTTTTGATTTTTCTGAGGCGCAAGCCATCGTAATGCAGAGCGAAGGGAAAATTTGGGTGATCAACGCTGCTCGAACCATGCAGGCCGCAAAGACGCTCGTTCCTTTTTTGGAGCAAGCTGGAGTCTCTCATCTCGAAGGGTTAGTTCTCACGCAAACAGAGGCAGGAAGTGTTGGTGGTGCTTCTTTACTTTTGGAAAAAGAGAAACCGCGGTTCATTTTTGCTCCCTCCAATCCTGGACGTGGCATTCAATTTCATCAATTTTTAAAATCATGTCAGTCTTCACATCAAGACTGTATGCCGCTTCCAAGGCGACTCAATTTTTCTAAAGAATGTTGGGGTGAATTTTTTGCGCCAGCAAACATGCCTCCCTTTGCGTTCAACATCCATTGCTCACAAGAAAATATTTTTATTGTTCCCAATTCCAGTGTTGCTGAGTGGCTTTTCAAGACAGCTTCTCCTGAGGTGCTCTCTGCGGACGTTTTATATTTTGCATGGAGACCAACGAGTCTTTTGAAATACGAGCCACTCTTGGAAAAAATAAAACCTAAGTTTTTAATTTTACCGGAATCCTTTTCGTTGCACGGTCCTATTTTTAACGAAGAGCAAGAAATGTTGAAGCGTTACAACATTATGCTATTTGATCAAGAAGAGACAGGAGCTGTTACCATTGAAATCACCAATGGGGGCAGGGTTCAATTTTCAATTTTTAAGAAAAATTAGAGTTAGCCAGGATATTTCACTCTCTCCACTGAGAAAAGTCGTGAGGGCCGATCGGTGCTGCGTTAGGCTTGAATTTTGATTTGGACAAGCATCAGGCATAGAGCCTTGTATCAAAACTCTTCTCCTGCCTTGCTCCATCAGCCTTTGTGACTTTCTCGTCGCGAGCGTAATGAAATATCCGTGCTAGTAGAAAATTAAAAATTGAAAACAGACCACTGATCTCATTCTTTAATCCTAGTCAATGGCTAAGCCGTAGGCTCAGTTGCAGGATCAACAATAATGGTAATAGTTTCTTTTTTGACTTCAAGATGGTTTCCATCTCCAGTGATGGTATCGAAGTGGAGCTTTGTTGGCCCTAAATCCTTAGCAAGGACATTGATTCGAGAAAAAAAGAAGTTGTCGTAAATACCCGAGTCGTCGCTAGCATAACGGATGGGATTTTCGATAAGATATTCGTGAGTATCAAAATAGAATGAAAATGATTTTGATGGAGGTGTGTTAGGTGAAAGATTTGTAGAGGCTTGAATTGTAAGGGAGCAACCCTTATGAAGAATGACGGTATCTCCATCGTGGCAAGCTACACAACATGGACCTAAGAGTGTTGGATCTGCGTCTCCTAATTGCATACTGCCGCTGTCGGCAAAGGTAAACGTTTCTGCAAAAAGGACTGCCGAATTTAATGCAAATACTAGGAACAATAATTTTATGAGTTTCACTTGATTTGATGAGGGGTTGGGGTTGTTGACGGTAAAAAACAGGCCGAACTTTAGTTATATCTTAAAGCAGTATCAAGTTTTTATTCAAAGTGATCAAAACCTTTTGGTAAGGGGCTAGAGGAAGAGGTTAACCCGAATACTTCACGGTGAGTCTGCTGTGACTTGCGAGAGCCTGATGCAGACTGCGTTGGACTCTGATTTTGGCTTGGGCGGTATGTTGAGTACAGCCCCTCGCCAAACTCCTCGTCCGCCTTGTCTGCATCACGCTGGGCTACACCTCGCGAAGAATCACCATGAAATATCTGGGTTGAAGAAATCATTTTGCCAATGCAACTGAGAGAAAGTTTAGGAAATTGCTGTTTCCATTTTTTTTGGAGAGCTGGCCATGTTTCTGGAGCAACGGTGAAAAGAAGTTCATAATCCTCTCCATCGCTGATGGCTTCTTCGATACTGCAGCCTTCATGGTGCGGAATTTTTTCTTTTTCTAAAATGAACGAGCAATTGCTTGCCTGCGCCAGACGTGGGAGATCGCTCCCAAGGCCATCGCTCAAGTCCATCATAGCGTGAACTTCTCTTTGTGCTGCCAGCCATTGACCTTCTTTTAATCGAGGTTGAAAGGTGAGATGACGTCCGCTTTTCAAAGAGCCTCCTAATTTTCCAGTCACGCAGATGAGGTCATTGGGCTTGGCTCCGCTGCGAAGTACTGTTGAAGAGTCTGGAGAGCCGGTGATCGTGACAGAAAGAAAAAGTTTTTCGGGAGAACGTGCCATCTCGCCTCCGACAACGATAACTCCAAAAGCACGCGCCGCTTTTCCAAAACCGCGAGCAAGCTGTAACCAGTTTTCTTTTTTCCAATGAGCACAAGCGGCAACCGTAATCAAGGCATGTTGTGGAATCGCTCCCATTGCAGCGAAGTCGCTGAGTGGCCTGCAGAGGGCTTTCCAGCCGATATCAATGAGGTCATCTTGATGCGTAAAATGAATTCCTTCAATCGTGGCATCAGTTTTAAGAACAAGATTTTTTTTACTCATTTTCACCACAGCACAATCATCACCGCTTCCGACGATGATGGAATCATCATGAAGTGGAAGTTCTTTTCGAATGAGATTCAAAAGCTCATTCTCATTCATAAAACCGCATCTTTAAAAATCAACAGCATCACAATCGAGATCGTATTAAACGTTGCATGGACAATAATGTTGGACCAGAGCGACCCAGTTCGCTCATAAAGCAAGCAGAGCATGACAGCTAACACGGTCAGCCCTGGCATCGAAGGCAAATGAAGGTGCATTGCTGCAAAAAGAACCGAGCTGATAGCAATGCCCGGAATCCGACCTAGAAAGCGGCGCGCTACGCCATAGAGATATCCGCGAAAAATAAATTCTTCGGCGATCGGCGCCACCAAGGTTGCCATAGCAATAATTGAACACCGTTCTTTCCATCCCGGATTTTTTAAAAAATAGAGAACCAATGTTTGAACATCATTTTCATTGGGGACGAAAGGTTGAATTGCTGACTGGCTCAGAATGAGGAGCGGATAAACGGCCAGCAAATAGAGAAACGCCAACTTGATGGTTGTTCCAAAATGCGGCGGGTGAAGGCCAAAAAGCGTGACGGGTTTGAGGTTCCGAAAATAGAGAAGTCCTGCGATACCACCGACTAAACAAAAATAGAGGAGTGAGTTTAGGGCAATGAGGGTTAAATTAATTTCTTCATCTTTGCCAAAAGAAGTGCTAATCACCCAAATCAGCCACGCTGCGAGGAGAGAAGCCACGCCAACATCAACAAGAGTGAATGGCTGTTGGGGTAAAGTTGCTTTTTTTAAAACGCGAGAACCAAGCCATCCATAAAAAAGAAGCGCAAGAGCTAAGAGAGCAAAACCTCCAATTGCAATCGGTGTCCATAATGCCGGATTGCTAAAATCTAGAAAGGGAGAGACGGCTGTGGGAGTTGTAATAGTTGTCGAAAAAAAAATCATATTAGCTCTGATGAGAGCTTACCACAATAACTCCAGAACAAGATGTAGGAAGTAAAAAATAAGCGAGAAGGATTTTGCGAGTTATTTTTAAAAAATGTGAATAACTTGGGAATAAGTGATGGCAACTTTACTTTTTTGTTAACAAAATCGAGGCTGGATTTTGTTGAGCCATCACTTTAAAGAAGAAGGATGTCAAAAGCAGAACTGCGCCAGCGTTTGGAAGAATTGGGGGTCAGGCCTAGCAAAATGTTAGGCCAGAATTTTCTATTTGATCGAAATTTGTCTGCTGCGATTGTGAAGGCGATCGGGATTGCTGAAGGGGATCATGTGGTCGAGGTTGGCCCAGGTATGGGAGCGTTGACCGAGCACATCA
>VHCR01000060.1 GCA_016871655.1 Verrucomicrobiota bacterium | reverse complement strand
GCAGCTACCTTAAACATAACCTCGGTGTCATGATTTATGAGGCAACGTTCTCTTACTTTCTTCTACCCTCGGGTGTCATTTACTTTTGAGGCAACAAGACCAATAAACTTTTCTAATACTTCGGCGGAATCCGTCTCTGAAGCGAGCTGAGCATCCGCGCCGCGTAGCGAGCTGAGCCCAACAGGGCGGCATCATCGTTGAGGACAATGCTCAGCGGCATTGTTTCTAAAAGCGGTCTCATGCGTCCCTTGTTGAGGAAAGATTCCAAAAAGAGTGGCGTTTGCAAATGTTCTAAAATTTGTGGAGGAATACCTCCAGCTAAGAAGACACCTCCTGTTGCCATCGTCTTGAGAGCAAGATTTCCAGCCTCGGAACCCAAGATGCGGGTAAAAATAGCCATCGTGTCGCGGCAGAGTCGGCATGATCCGTCACGGGAATGCTGATCGATGACGGCATTCGGATCTCCTGTGAGCATTTTTGCAGCCACAGAAGCTTTTTCTTTGCCGCGTCCGGTATCCCGCAAGAAACGATAAATATTGATAATCCCCATGCCAGCAATCAGACGTTCGCAACTCACACGTCCAAATTCTTTGTGTAAAAAACTGAGTAAGGCAAGTTGAATATCATCGGTTGGAGCAAAGTCAGTATGCCCTCCCTCACTTGCCCATGGCAAATGCTGCTGCCGCTCGGCATCCCAAAAAAGCCCAGCCTCACCCAATCCGGTTCCTGGCGCAATCACACATTGATTCCCAGCGCGAGAGCCATTGCCAGCTTGCAATAAAAGAAAATCGCTGTGGCGCAACTCGCCAATGCCAAACGCTGTTGCCTCGAGATCATTGAGGATAGCAACGCGCGGAATGCCGATGAGATTGGGGAGTGCATTTTCATCGATCAACCAATTCAGATTCGTTGCATGAACAACACCAGCAATATTCGGACCGGGAACGCCAAAGCAAGCGGTCACAATGGTACCAGGTGTTTCTTCCTTATCCAAAAAAGCCCTCACCGCTTGGTGAAAAGAACTAAAACTGGTACTCGGCAACCGATCAGAGCGAAGGCGCTTCAAGGTGCCACGACGACCATCCATCACCCGAAACAAGGCCACTCTAAAGTTGGTTGCTCCGAGATCTCCAGCAAGAATAAGTTTATGACTTTTGGACATAGAATTGTATGAGGAACCCAGAGAGGCTAGAGGAAAGAAAAGAGTGTGGCAAGCTGATCTTATTCAAAAAAGAATTCACCACAAAAAAACACATTTGTGATCTTTCTGGTGAATTCTCGCTCTAAACAATTCGAATAATTTTCGCCGATAAAACATTTTCATCTGCCAAGAGTCTCTGCATCACACTCTCTTCGGGAATGGAATCAAGATTCATCCAGACCAAAGCAACGCCTCCAATTTCATTTCGACTCAGGGACATGTTCGCAATATTAATTTTGCTCTCACCAAAAAGTGATCCGACATGTCCGACGATGCCGGGACAATCTTTATTTTCTAGCAACAAAACTATCCCCTCAGGACGCCCTTCGATAAAGCGCCCGTTGATCGTGATAATGCGTGGCTGGGTTCCAAAAAAAGTTCCTCCCACGACGGCTTTTCTTTCGCCATCCTGAACACTCACTTCCAAAAGATCAGAAAACTCTCCAGCTTCGCTCTGACGGGTCTCAAGAACTTCCAAACCGAGGTTTTTGATAAAAGAAAACACATTAACGCTGTTGATTTCTGCTCCATGAAAATGCTTCAGATATCCCGCTATGAAAGCGCGAGAGATTGCTGTTGTCTCCTGCTCAGCAATTCTACCACTGTAACGTAGTTCCAACTTCTCTGCACGCCGGGGCGCTATTTGAGCCAAAAAATGTCCAAGACACCCTGCCAATGAGATCCAAGGCCCAACGGCGGCGAGAGTCTTGGCATCAAGGTTTGGCATGTTCACAGCGTTCCGAATTTCTCCATGCAGCAACGTCGCGCGAACGGATTGAGCAATCTCGATACCAACAAGCTCCTGAGCCTCTGCTGTAGAGGCTCCGAGGTGTGGTGTTAAAACTAAACGAGGCAGACTTCGCAGAGAAGTTGTTGGCGGCAACGGCTCCTCTTCGAAAACATCCAGCGCAGCCCCTGCGATGCGACCTTCTACGATCCCCTTAGCAAGCACTTCTTCATCGATGAGGCCACCCCGTGCACAGTTAACGATGCGAACACCAGGTTTTAACAAGGCGAGTTGTTCTGCTCCTATCATATGTCGTGTCTCTTCCGTCAACGGCATATGAACTGTGATAAAATCAGCACGCGGCAGAAGTTCATCCAATTTTTCAACAAGCTCAACCTGCAACGCACTCGCTTTGGTCGCGGAGAGATAAGGATCATAAACCAACACCTTCATCCCAAAAGCGAGCGCGCGTCGTGCGACTTCCGTGCCAATGCGTCCCATTCCAAGAATGCCGATCGTTTTGTGATAGAGTTCGACCCCTTCATATTTTTTGCGATCCCACTCCCCTGCCTTCATGCTGGCATGGGCATGCGGGATGTTCCGCGCCACAGAAAGCAAAAGACTGAACGTATGTTCCGCTGTCGAAATGGTATTTCCGTCCGGCGCGTTCATGACAACGACCCCCTGCTGCGTCGCAGCATCGACATCAACATTATCGACGCCAACTCCAGCGCGACCGACAACTTTGAGCAGCGGTGCTGCTTTTAACAGCGTCGCCGTCACTTTTGTTTGGCTACGCACAATGAGCCCAACACAATCGTTCAAGAGCGGCTTGAGTTCCTCTTCTTTCAAGCCTGTCTTGACGATCACTTCAAAAAGACCATCCGCTTCCAAGGCCTCCACGCCTTTTGGAGAAATGGGATCAGCAACTAAAATTTTAGGAAGGTTTTTCATAAAGGAAGAAGGTTGTGGCTGTTTTTAGAGCGCTCTAAGCAAGCTTATCGCGTGCCCTTTTCAATTTAATACACTATAAGAGGGTGTCTTGAAAAAGCTAAAATCGCGCATTACTGCGTCGCTGTGATGCTCGCCTTCGTCGAGTATTACTTATACACTCCTCGGCTCTGCTTCTCGCTCCTTGTACTGCATCAATTTTATCTATTTTCAAGACACCCTCTAATATGCTCTAATTTTTTTCTGAAATTATTACAGAGAATTGTTTCGCAATTTTGCGCAAAACGGAAGATGCCTCACTCGAAACAGAGCTTATTAAAAATGGAGCTCCAGCATCTCCAGAGTGTCCAATAGCTGGTTCGATGGGAATTTCTCCGAGCAGCGGAACACCCAAGCGCTCCGCTTCGCGAGCTCCTCCCCCTGTTCCAAAAATGGCATGATGCTTCCCGTCTTCCGAAGAAATAAAATAACTCATGTTTTCGACGATACCTAAAATCGGAACATTCGTTTTTTGAAACATTGAGGCTGCCTTGCGTACGTCGAGCAGAGCAACTTCCTGCGGCGTAGTAACAAGAATAGCGCCACTCAACGGAATCGTCTGCACGATCGTCAGCTGGATGTCTCCTGTCCCCGGCGGTAAATCTAAAATCAAATAATCGAGTTGGCCCCATGCAACCTGTCGCAAAAACTGCTGCGTGTAGCGCGTCACCATCGGCCCGCGCAAGACTGCTGGCGCCTCTTCTTCGAGCAAGAGTCCCATCGACATTAACTTGATTCCATGACGTTCGACAGGAATAATCTGATCTTGCTCATTGGCTCTTGGGCGTTCCTTCGCGCCACACATCAATGCGACGCTCGGGCCGTACAGATCGCAATCGCAGAGTCCGACCGCCGCTCCCGCTTGTTGCAAGGCGATCGCAAGATTGACAGCAACCGTTGACTTTCCAACGCCTCCCTTTCCACTGGCCACGGCAATGACATGCCGAATGCCTGCTAAAGGAATCGGACCAGCCGAGGGAGCAGCCACAGGAGCTTGCAGATCGATGAGAACGGTCACTTTTTCAACACCAGAAACGGCAGTGAGCGCTTTTTCGATCTCAGAACGGAGTTGCCCTGGAATTTTGCTGTCACTCGTCGAGAGGACCAGCTGAACTTTGACATCGTGACCATCGACCGCTACTTCTTTCACTAAACCAAACGATAAAATATCGCGTCGAAATCCTGGATAAGAAACGCTGCTGAGCGCAGCACGGAGTTGCTCTTCGGTAAAACTCATATTTGTGATGAAAAAGAAAATTATTCATCAAGGAGACAAAGAGCACAAAGAAATTTTGAAAAAGAAATTGCCTCATTCGTTTTTCGCTACTACACTTAGTCCCCTCTTGCCCTGTGGTGTAATGGTAACACAGTGCCCTTTGGAGGCATTATTCATGGTTCGAGTCCATGCGGGGCAGCCACTAAACAGGTTGCAGGTTACAAGGAACAGGTCACAGGATCTACAAATGCAGCTTTCCACGAAACTTTCGCAGCAGCAGCTTCTCTCGCCGCAAATGCAGCAAGGTTTGAAATTGCTGCAGGCACCGATGATGGAGTTGCGGCAATGGGTCGGCCAGGAGCTGATTGCGAATCCGATGTTGGAAGAAGAATTTTTCGGAAAGCAGGAAATTTCGCCCTCCTCAGAAAAAGAACTTTCACCCTACGACGATCCTCGTGAAGCAGAAGAACGACGGCGTTATTTTTTGGAATCACAACGTTCCATAGAAACATTAGCAGATGTTCTCTTAGCTCAAGTTGCTGGCTTTTCAAAAAAAGATTTGCCGATTGCTCAGTACATTATCGGAAATTTAGATGAGACTGGCTACCTTCGCGCCACGAATGCTGAAATCGCGACTCTCCTCGTAACTAACGAACAAGCGGTTGAGGAAGTCGTTGCTAAAATTCAGCAACTTGATCCTCCTGGCGTTGCAGCGCGAGACCTCAAAGAATGCCTCTTATTGCAGCTCGAACGAAAAGGAAAAGGAAGCTCACTAGCTCATCGTATCGTCAAAAATTACTTACTCGAACTTGGTCATCATCACTACGAAGAAATTGCTATAGCACTCCATGTTTCTTTAGAAGAAGTTCTCCAAGCTCACAAGCTCATTGCGAGCTTGGAGCCTCATCCAGGTCGAGCTTATGGCCCCATCGATAATCCAGAGATCATTCCTGATGTCATCGTAGTTGCTGATGGGGAAGATTTGATCGTGCGCGCCAACGAAGAAGTCCTGCCTCGTTTGCGCCTTAACGATCAGTATAAAGAAATTCTTTCTACAGAAGTCGAGAATCAGGAACTCCACCATTACTTGCGCGAAAAAATTCGCCAAGGAAAACAATTCCTCACCCATGTAGATCAACGGCAAAAAACGTTACTCTCCGTTGCTCGTGAAATCATACGACGCCAACATGCTTTTTTCCAAACAGGAGAGCTAACTCCCATTACCATGGCCGAAGTTGCAGAGAAGCTCGACCTCCATCCCACAACGATCAGCCGCGCTGTTGCTGGAAAATATATGGAGACTCCACGTGGACTTTTTCCTTGGAAATATTTTTTCACAACAGGACTTGAAAAAGAAGATGGAACCGCCGTTAGCAACGAGACGATTAAGCAGGCCTTGCAACAACTCATCGATCAAGAAAACAAGCAGCATCCGCTCAGTGATCAAGAAATCGTCGAACAACTGCAAGCTCAAGGCATCTCCGTTGCACGCCGTACGATTGCGAACTACCGCGATCAGCTTAAGATCTTACCGAAGAATTTGAGGAGGGAGAGAGGAATGAATTCACAGGGATGGAAGGGATAAAAAATTTCTTGAAATGAAATATCTTTTAAAAATTAGCATTAAAATTTGCTGGTCTGAAATGGCGGAAAGATTTTTTCTCTTATCCCTTTCATCCCTGCAAATCTCTTTCTTTTTTCTTCCATCCCTGTAAATTTTTCTTTTAGCCTCCAGCATACAGCCTCCAGCTTTTTATGAGCATCAAAATCCGCAATCGATTAATCGCCCTCAGCTGCTTCTTGCTTTTTATCGCAATTGGCGCGACCTACTTTTGGAATAGCGCTTCTCAAAAACCATTCGCGATCATTCTTTTTGTTGGTGATGGCATGTCGCCTAGCATGCTTACCGCAACACGCCTCTATGACGGCGGCGCTGACAATCGCTTAGCACTGGAAGAGTTTCCTAATTTAGCCCTCACGCGAACTTATGGAAATGACTTTGCGGTACCCGATACGGCCTCTGCAGCCACCGCGTTGGCAACAGGCGAACGCGTCAACCATCAGAGTCTTGCTATCGACGTAAACGGAAAACCACTCGTAAGCCTTATCGAAGAAGCAGCTTCCAAAAATCGCGCCGTCGGTCTTCTTTCCACCGGATCACTTACGGGCGAATCAGCCGCAGCTTTTTTTGCAAAATCACTCAGCCCTCAAGATCAAACCGCCACGGCTGCTCAGCTCTTAACGCATGCTCCCATCGATTTGTTAATTGGAGGAGGAAGAAAATATTTTTCTCCTCATCCTGAAAAAAAGAATACTCCTCCTGAACACCCTCTTTTAGAACAACTGAGCGCCAAGGGATACAATGTCGCAAAAAATTTGGAGGAATGGAATGCACTCCCATCTTGGAAATCTTCTCCGACCTTGGCTCTTTTTGCAGAAGAGGACTTTGCATTTTATGATGCTTCGAAGGTTGAGAGCCCCCAACCTTCTCTTGCAGATCTAGTCAAGCAATCAATCCAACGCTTGCAACACTCGCGACATGGCTATCTGCTGATCGTTGATGATGCCCTCATCGCAAAAGCAGCCGCTCTCAACAAAGGAGAACAATTATTTCATGAGATCCTTCAATTTGATCAAGCCATCGCTGCCGCCCGTCAATATACTGGTCCCAACGCTCTCCTCGTTATCGCTGGAAAGCAAAATCTCGGAGGTTTGCGCATGAATGGAACTCCTTTCCGCAATGACAAAGGCGTGGCTGTCCTCGGCGTAAATGCCCAAGGAGCTCCTTCGCTGACCTGGTCCTCAGGTCCAGGTCATAATGCCTCTTCCGATGCCAATAAAGAAAACAACAGCATCCTTGCGGAACCAAGTTCTTTTAACACTCCCAACACATTTGGCATCGCTACCGACACCATCACGCTTGGCATGGGTCCTGGCTCTGAGCAGATCCACGGTTTTATCGATCTGACGACTGTGCATGAAGTAATTAAGAAGCAGTTGTAGAAAATTTTTTTCTTTTTATTGTTTTATTTTTAAAAAACACTTCAAAAATCAACTCCATATTCAAAACCAAGAACCATGAAAAAAACCATCCTCTTCCTGCTTCCTACTTTTTTTACAATGTTTTCGGTGTTAGCACAGACAACAACTCATGCACCCCATGCTGCAAGCAGCAGAATCCCTAGAATATTCGCCCGAGGAGAAGCACGAGCTGCATCACGAGCTGGTGCTCAAGCTAAAGCTGCAGAAAATTCCCAACTTCCAGCAGAATTAGCAGCGAAGAAAAAAAAGGATCCCACCAAAACTCAACGACAGATCCAATAATACCATCTTCATGAATTAGCTAGACTATGAAGCGCAGGAATTTTGGGAGCTGTATTCGTTCAGATGAGCGATCTTAAAAAAAAACTCTGTTTCAACACAGAAAGAATAATGATCGATTTTCAAAATTAACCATCGCTACACCCCCAACTGTCATCCTCGCGAACGCGGGTAGTGCAACAATTCGTCTGTAAATTGGTTTCCTCAGGTCTTTTTGATTTCAGTAC
>VHCR01000059.1 GCA_016871655.1 Verrucomicrobiota bacterium | reverse complement strand
CTGCTATCGAAACAACTATTTCTCAAGCTTCTTCGCAGAAAAAACAAGACCCACTGAGAACGCGAGGGATTACAGAAGTTCATCATTTAGAAAACATTCAGGCTTCTATAAGCACTAGGCCGCAGTTAATTCCCAGTTTTGCTGACTTGAATGCAAGAGATCAGCTGACTTTTACTGCTATAGAAAAAGAAGAATCTGAAAAAATTGCAAAGATCACACAAAATGCAAATCATGCCAAGGCCGTTGCAAGAGCATCAAGCGGCGGAATGTTGTCCACTACAGCCGCTACTTTTACAATTGCAGAGCAAGCAAGAAATGCTATCGCTGAAGTTCAAAAAAGCGCTGCTGCAAAAAAGCAAGCTCTCTTTGCCAACGTAAAACCTGTTCTGGTAGAAGCAAATCTTTCGCCTGCTGAACAAGAACTCCATTCTATCTTTGATCAATTCGCTCAAAAACTCACTGCCGTAGAAAACAAAAGATCTACGAACATTCAAGCTGCAGAAAACAAAGCAAACGCTCTCCAAGCCCATGGAATGAGGCGAGGAATGGGTATGGCCGTTAGCTATGGAGTTGAAGAGAATAAAAAAAGTGCGATTGATAACATTGAAAAAATAGCAACTCATGAAAGAAATATTCTTTTTCTTCAAGCCAAGCAGCAATTATTAACGCATCAGCAAACTTATTTTGAAACGCTCTTTGAAACTTATTCGAACCAGCCTCGATCAAGCTCAGCGACTGTTACAACATTAGAAAATATCGAGAAATGCAAACAAACCATTGCTCAAATATTCGCAGAAGAACAAGAAAATTTTGCTGCACTTGGTAATTTAGAACAAGCCAGCGAATCGACGATTACTGACGCCATCAGCACGGTAGCCTCAGCTGACACAGCCCGCCTACAGGCGCTCCAACCGTTTGTCGAGCATTCCATCAACACGGCATTGGATCAGGTTGCAGAGACCACCACATTGCTTCGCACACTTTCCCAATCAAAAGGAAATAAATTTTTAAACACACAAGCCTTGACTGCTTTTCATGACGAGCTCGATCAACGACAGGCCAATTATTTGTTGGCAGAAGCGCTCTTTAACGGAACAGCAAAAGACGTTGCGCTGAACAACGCCTCTTACCTTCGGACTAAAATTGATGACCTCAAGTTGGAAATAGAGAGAACCTCTTCAGAACAGAAACAAGCTACTGCAAGCGATCAAATTTTTCTGACTCAAAAAATTTCCTCCTTAACAAATCTCTCTAACGCCCTGGAAACTGCTCTGCAAGCCTATGAGCGGATCGCTGATGATTCTTCTTTAAAAATAAAAATTCCATCAATCCAAATAGCAGGCCTCAACATTCTTTCCAAACTTTCTGACTTTTCAGAAACAGAAAATAATCTTGCGATTCTTGGAAGACGCGGAGAAATGGAGCTGATTGATCCAAGCGAAGCATCATTCGTCCCAAATGCAAAACTAGCGCAAGAAGGAATCAATCTCGCGAGACTCGCTGTTTTTAGAGACTTCGGAGCGAGAGGCCTGCAGCGATTTGATGCTCATTTTCACGACAAGATCGCAGCGCTCGAATCACCAGATGCTCAAAATTTTTTAACGATTGGAGAATTAAAAAAATTTATCGCCGCCGAAGATCCAATCAATCCCAGCGCTTTTTATCTTTCCTCTGCTCATTCGATTGCCGAGTTAATTTTTGCAGAGAGTGATCCAACCGAAGATAACAAAATTGTCAAATCTGACGGGACTTCGTTTAATGTCTTTTCAAAAACAGCCCCAACAGAAACAACGTTCCGCGAAGATCAAGAAACCGCAGAAGGCATCACCGCAACACGCACAGCGCTCAAAGAATTTTTTAAAGACCTTCCTCCGGAACTACGTCAAGGGATCCTCAATCGATTTGATGCAAAATTTAAAACAGCTGAGCAAAAAACTCCACTCACCGTGGAAGCATTACGATCTTTTATAAAAACAGAAATCGAAAGTTTGAAAACTTACGATTTGGATTTGACCGGTCCTTTCTTTTATAGTCTAGCTTGGCACATTGGAACCACTTCTCTTTGGACCTTTATGATGTCAGCACACCCACCTGTATGGTTGATGATGGGAATAGGTCTCGGCATGGGCATTGGCCACGACATGACCTCCTACTGGCGTCAAATAAGACCGGAAGAGGAGCGGTAAAACGTGTCCAAGAAATAAATGAGCAGCTACAAATTTTTCATTTTCCTTCAACTAACTTTTTTATAGCCTGTTACCTATTACCCATGACCCCTCGCCTTCTCCAAGAATTTAAAGACTTCATCTCGCGCGGCAACGCAATCGATCTTGCTGTTGGTATTATTATCGGCGCTGCCTTTGGAAAAATTGTTAACTCTCTCGTCAATGATATCATCATGCCACCGATTGGGCTTCTCCTCAAAGGAATCAATTTCCAAAATCTTTTTATTTCTTTAAATGGCCATCACTACGAGACGCTCAAAGCCGCTCAACTTGCTGGCGCAGCTACAATCAACTATGGCAACTTCATTACCACTGTTATCGAGTTCCTCATCGTTGGAGTCTCTGTTTTTGCGCTTGTCCGCGCCATCATGATCCTCCGCTTTAAGGCTTCCTTGACAACACCACTGAGTAAAACGGATCAATTGCTGACAGAAATTCGGGATTCCTTGCGTCAGCAAAAATAATTTCACCTCAACACCACCCAACTGATCACTCCTGCAATCGCCATGATTAGGACAGGATTCAATTTGGTGTAAAGCAGGAGAAGGAGGGCTGCAAGAGCCATGATACCTGTCATCCAATCGGAGATGGCAGTCTTAGCAACGGTTTCGGTTGACGCAAGAACCAAGCCGCAAGTAATCGGCATCAAAGCTTTTTCAATGGCAATCTGCCACGGAGCTCCCCTCCATTTCTCCCAAAAATGAGCGACAAAGAGCAGGAAAATAGAACTCGGAACAAAAATTGCCAACACCGAAATGAGCGCCCCAAGAAAAGCTGCGTGAAAACAAAAGTGAGGGCCAAAAAAACCAGTCGCTTTGATTCCAACCAATTCCACAATCAGTGTCGTCGGACCAGGACCAGCCTTACTCAAGCTAAAGCAATCAACAAATTGAGCACTTGTGAGCCAATGGTATTGATTTACGGCCACCTCTTCTAATGTTGGTAAGATTGTGTTACCACCACCAAACGCCGTTAGCGAAAGCGTGGCGAAGAGTTTGGCAAGAATCCAATAGATGGAAGACAAAGAAACATTCACAGGAATGGAAGGAATGAAAAAGGCTATAGACTGTAGGCTGTAGGCTATAGGAATTTTCAGATCAAAATATAAACTAAAAATCGATTGAGTTTGTTAAATAGAAATTTATTTTTTGCCGAAGGCCTTACTTTGACCTACAGCCTATAGCCTATAGTCTACAGCCTTTCTTCGCGGCCGATAATACCAAATTGCTAGGGGGGCCATGATAAGAATGGCATGAGGAATAGAAAAATGTCCTTTCTTTATTAAAAAAAAGGTCGCTAAAAAAATAACGACATCGATTCTATTTTTCAGTGACTCTTGAGCCGACTCGACAAACATACTTGCCATCAAACCACACGCAACAGCAGCCACTCCTTTAAGAATCGACTCCATGGCAGGCAAGGTTCCAAAACTAAAATATAAATAGGCAACCAAAAAACTCACAATTGCCGGCGGTACAATCAAACAGCTCAAGGCCACAATCACTCCCCTCGGGCCGCAGAGATGATTCGCAATGTAGAGCGAAATACCAACGACATTCGCTCCTGGTAGAGCTTGACTCAACGCTAGCCCAGGAAAAAACTCCGCGTTCGTCATCCATTTTTTATTTTCAACAATGATGCGTCTCACATAAGCCGTCAACCCTCCACCAAAGCTGGTCACGCCAATGAAGAGAAAAGTTTTGGCGAGTTGAGAAAGGGAAATATTTTTAATCGGAGGCGTTATGGATGTCTGCTTTTCCATGGATGGCAAAGGAGTTAAGAGTTGGAGGCGCAAGCTTTTTTTGCCTTCTTCTCCGCATGCTTCCTTAAATCTTCTGCGATGGCTTCATCGGAAAGGTCCATCTTTTTCGAATTCTCCCAGTCTATCTGAAATATTTTAACAAGTTGTTTAAGCAAGTCAGGATCTTCAAAGCGGATGCCTAGCTCCCGTCGTTCATTAAAACATTTTGGATAAAAATTAAACGAGCTCAGCAACGCCCTCTCCTCATCCGCAATCATGAGCTTCGCATGAAGATGGAGTCCGTGCAATTTGTGAATGTGAATACCAAGGTCCTCGAGCAATCGCAATCCCGCAATTCCTTCCGTGCGATAAAAATCGCGGAGTGAATGAATAGGGAGGGCCATGGCATGCACCCTTACCCCTCGCCTGGCTCGGGCTTCTACGAGGGCTTCAATCACCGGTGTATCAACATATTTTTCATGCTGCACATAAAGCGTTTTTTGTGCAGAACGAATAAAATGAATCACCTCTTCGCGGGAACGTCCCACGCTCCAAATCAATGGAGAATTGGGCGGAGGAGTGAAAACACTTTGCCTCCAATCAGCCTCAAAACAATCAGCTACTTCCTTCACTTCTTGGGAAAAAGTCGTCACTAAAGCATAATCACGCGTCTCGCCAAAATATTTTGGAGCCCAATTCAACGACATGATAAAAGCCCTCTTTCGATCAATCACCATTGATTTTTCATGCGTAATCGGATACTTCGGATTTGTCTCTTGAACTGGAACGCACTCTTTCTTAAAAAAAGCGAATGCTTCATCATTGTCATGTTCTCCCGTAAAGCGAGAGGGATTGAGCATCACACGAACTTTCACACCTCGTCGATGTGCATCGGCCACTTCTTTCAACAAACGCGGCTCGGTAAATTGAAACATTTTAATATCGAGTGTCTCAGTTGCTGAGCGTATGGCTGCTTGAAACGGCTCGATGCCGTGATCAGGGACAATAACTAATTGATGAAATTTTTCTTCTGGCATGTGTAAAAAATTTAGTTTCCAATTTTAGCAAGCTTCTCTCGATACACAAGAACTGCTGCTTGGTGCAATAGGAGTGTTTGTTCGTTTTTTTCGGCCATGACCAAAAGCTGTTCCACGGCTGCAAAAACACCTTTCCATTTCTCAAGAGCAGGTTGAAGTTGCTCGAATGAGATCTCATCTCGCGCGACCAAGAGAAGCTGTTCATAAATTTCCAATGCTATTTTTTGGTCATGATTTAAATGATTTCTTGAAAATTCCGTCATTTTAAAATGACACAACAAAGGATCTAGAAAATTAGTGCTATACTTTTTTAAGAGCTCCTCTTGCACTTCTAAATGAAAAGCAGCAGCTATCCGTTTGATTTGAAAATCTGGTTGTGTCAAAAGGTCTTGGTAGTCGACCAAGATCCGTTTTTCTCCTGCAGTCCCTTCGAGGCACCCCAACAAAAAAGAAATCCAGGTCCACAAAAATTTTTCGTAGTGATTATTGATGGGCTCACTTTCACGCGCAAACGACTCCATTGAAGCAATAGCAGAAAAAGGATCTCTCAGGGAAATCAGAAACGAAACGTTGAGATGACATTCTTTAAAAACTCTTTTCCAAAAAGGAAGTAACATCGAAAATCGAGGATCCTTCAGGCCAAGTGGTTTCGACACTGCAGAGATTTTAGATAATAACAACTCCACTCCTTGCTTCAAAAATCCTTGTTCGCATAAGAAGTCAGCCTCTTTTTCAGAGAGCGGGATAATACTCCTCCATCGAGGTTGCAAGCAATTTAAAGCATGCACTAACTTCATATTCAAATGATGAATTTCTACATCTTCCCAATATCCTGTCGGATTAAAGCTATTAAAAGGTGTTGCAGCTTGATCTACAATCGACACTCCCATGGTCTCCAATCCCTTGATGAGAGCGCTGGTCCCACTCCTCCGAACTCCAAGAACAATGATAAGAGATTGTTTATTTCCAAAAAATGAATTTTTGGGAAACAGGCTGGAGGCTGGAGGCTGGAGGCTGGAGGTCAGCATATAATGTTTGGAAAATTAAAAAAGTACCTCTAGCCCGAATATTTCAGAGTGAATCGTCGCGAGGCGTAGCGCAGGGCGATGCAGAAAAGGCGGACGAGAGTTTTAGCGCAGAGCTCTATTAGACATGCCGCTCAAGCCACAACCGGAGTCCAACACCCACTGCATCAGGCTCTCGCAAGTCACAGCAGATTCTACCGTGAAATATTCAGGCTAGCTCAATCTGCACTCGGCGGGGGTCGAACCCACAACCTCTGCCTCCGGAGGGCAGCGCTCTATCCAATTGAGCTACGAGTGCGCGATAGGAATAAGAATCTAGCGACAAAGAGGACAAAGAAAAACAAAGAAATGATGTTATTAACTTTTTTGTGTTCTTTGCGATGAATTGATTTATTTTTAAAAGTAGCCATGCCCAGCAAAATAGTACAACCTTCAACCTGCAACCTACAACGTGACATTCCTTCACAAAGCCATCCCATCGGCGTCTTTGATTCCGGAATTGGAGGCCTCACCGTTGTTGCAGCGTTACAACACCTCCTCCCACACGAAAATATTCTCTACGTTGGTGATACCGCTCGCGTTCCCTATGGCGGCAAAAGTGCAGAAACAATCACTCACTACAGCCAAGAAATTATTGATCTTCTTTTGCGACGTAGTTGCAAAATGATCGTCATCGCCTGCAACACCGCATCAGCAGTAGCTGTTCCGACTTTAAAAAATTTCTATAAAATTCCGCTACAAGGCGTCATCGAACCGGGTGCTGCTGCTGCTGCCAAAGCAACACGCTCTGGGAAAATTGGCGTCATCGGCACCAAAGCGACCATTACGAGGAACGCCTATTCGGAAACCCTGCATGCACTCGATCCAAAGCTCAAGGTCATCTCACAAGCCTGCCCTCTTCTTGTTCCAGCAATTGAAGAGGGATGGATTGAGGATGAGATAACCGACTCCATCCTACATCGCTATCTTGATCCGATGTTATCTCAAAACATTGACACCTTAGTCCTCGGTTGCACGCACTATCCTCTCCTCAAAAAAAGAATTGCCGCCATCGTCGGAGCTCATATTGCACTCGTTGACTCTGCTGAAAACTGTGCTACCCAAGTAGAACTTTTATTGTCAGAAAAAAATTTAGCGACTTCCTCAAAAGATAACGGCACCCTTCACATTATCCTCACCGACCGCTCTGAAAGCTTTCTCCATCTCGCTGAGAAGCGATTGCATTTGCATGCAGACTCATTTGAAACAATTTCGTTGCATTGATCCACACGCTATTCTTGGCTCACTCTTTGTGAGCGGAAACTTTCTATTCTCCGTTGAAGCTCGCTCCAAGATTTCATTTTGTCGCTCTGATTTAGTTCTTTCTTCAAAGCAGCCGAAATCATTTTCTCAATTTCTTTTATTTCTTCTTCTGTAGCAGGAACCATCATCGTTACCGCTTCACGCTTGGCTTGGAGCGCCTCTTGCCTTTCATTTAAGACCCTCGCTGCAACACGTGCTTCTCCAAATTTTTTCCAAGAGTCTTTCATGTTTCTATAATTATCAGGAACAAAAAAACAACCTACAAATCGAGAGAGGTTGGCGGGGTCTACATAATATCCCACAGCAAAGGAAGAGACTCCGAATATCACAGGAACCCCATGGTGCAAGGTCACAGCAAGAGTAATCACACAGCCAGTACTCACTGTCCAAGCAGCGATCCGCGCGCCATACCAAACGCTTGCAAGAAGGTGCTGCCAGGGAGAGCCATTGAGATCATCGTAATTTTGCTGAGCTTGTTCAGCTTCTACTTGAGCAGCATCAAAGTCAGCAACTGCTTTTTGTAATGGTACTGCCAGCTCTTGAGATTTTTTCAAATAC
>VHCR01000058.1 GCA_016871655.1 Verrucomicrobiota bacterium | reverse complement strand
AATTTTGCTCGGAGTATGGTAGAAGAAGTTTGTCTTTTAAAAGGCTGTCGTGATCTTGAATCACCAATAACAGCGGATTGCAACAATCTGCCAAATCCTCTTTCACTCAAATTGATTGCTTTAGCAAGTGTAAGACCTGGTGAAACGCCACTCATAATATTATGTAAAAATAAGAGCTTTCATAGCTATGTTGTTAATCATTGTAAAAGAATCTTGAATCGCCTCTTGATTAAATTTGTTTTGTTTCAGTTGAGTGCCGATCGTAGGATTTTCTTGATCTGTCTGCTCTTGATCAAAACCACCAGCAGCAATATAACGCAGGTAATGTTCTTCCGCAGCTTGAAGAAATACTTCATTCGCTGCTAGCATATCTGAAGCCACTGTTGCTTGTGATTCTTCTACTGTATCATTGATCATCTGTTGAGCAACATTCTTAACAGCTTCTGCATTCTTCAAAAGCTGCTGTTGAGGAACGCTACTTAAAGTTTCCGACTTTTCAAGAGAAACAAAAGATTTGTTATAAGCCTCTTTGAATGTTTTGGAAATCGTGCCATCAAGGGTAACAGAAACCTCGCCGAACACACCAGAAGGTTGGTCTTGCACTTCTGCCTCTGGCCCTTCCTTTCTCCCCCCCGTTAATGATGGAGCCGTTATTGAAGGATAAGCAATATTTGACGAAACGTCAGGATCTAAATAGCCCATAGTTTTCAACCGTTGATATGTGCGACGAGAGCGTTCCTTAACGCCATGGAACGCCGATAAAGAGCTAAGTGTTGAGGATTATTACGACAAAGTTCGATAGCAATATTGATCGATTCTAATGCTAATGGTAGATCTTGTAGATCAATTAGGGTATGAGCTGCATAAAATCTCGGCTCTGGTTTATGAGGGTCGAGCAGGCAAGCCATCGTAAAAGCAGCAAGAGCATTATCATGATGTTTGCTATGTTGATAGGCTCCTCCGAGTGCAATCCAATTCCGTGCTACTCTTGATTCAAAAAAACAAAGAAATCGAAATAAATCTCCTGCTTCCTTATAACATTGAGCTTCGTATAGCTGATACCCTAGTACATACAATGATTCCACTTGTTGTTTTGAAAGATTTTTCCTTTCTGCCAACGATGGCAACTCCTTAATTATACTAATAACATAATCAATCTTTGGATTATGCTCGTGCTCCTCTTGCAAAGCTCCGGAGGCCGACTTTCTGCTATCAACTTGCTGATCCATGAGAAAGAATGGTGTTACATTTTGATCCTATAATCGAAATAGGACAACTTTCAAGTTGTATATTTTTTTACTGCGAGGCTCCCTTTTCATGATTCTTGGCTGATAATAACTTTTGGGCTCCTTCAACAACTTCCTCAGGAGTGATCTTCATCATGACAGCACAACGTTGTTGTTGTTGTGCTACAGGAGGACAGATATGAGGAAATTGCACAGCATTCCAATGACAAGGAGAGAAAGAACATTCTGTTGTATGGTGAATAGGATAATGATTGAGATAATATTTAACTCTCGTGTCAGGCCCATAGGGCCCCCAAAGCCCAATACACGGCTTCCCTAAAACACCAGCAACGTGCACCAACATGGAATCGGGAGCCACACAAATTTCTGCACGGTTGATGAGGGCCCACATTAATCGAGGCCGCTCAAAAGAACGAAACTCAACGTTATCAAGTCCAAGAGATTCCATCCAATATCCTGATGCTTCCAAAGGCCCATACACACCAATCCAATAAATATCAGGGAAAGCTTCTGCCAATGCTTTTAAAACAGCACGACTATGTTGAGGAGCGAGTGAGCGAACTTGCTGAGAACAGGCCAACTGATAAAAACCAAGACGCCGATCTGCATAGAGGGTGTTAGCAATATCAATCTCCATTTTTGAAAAATGTGGAGCGACGCGCTTTTCCTCGTCTGGAATACTTGCTGGATCGATACCGCAATTGCGAAGCATGAGATCAATCGGTTGCATCTGACCACCATGAGCATAACCATTGGAAATATATTCCAAATTAATATGATAATCGAACTGCTCCATGGTGGCCCAATAGCAAGGCAGAGTGATAACCGATTTGATCCAGGGAAAACCGTGCCAAAACATCGTCAGATGAGCCTCCGAAAGAATATGCACTTCATATCCACGATCTGCTAAAATCTTACTCAATGGCCAAGTCATGATTTGGTCACCCATGCCTCCAACGCCATTATAAATAATGACACGCTTTTTAGGATCATTCGGTTTGAACTGAAACGGCGTCATCATTGGTTCCGCTTTGGAAACTTTTTCATACGGAATTGAAAAATCCCAAGCTTTGATTTTATCGAATTGCTTATCGGCAACAAGATAGGGCTTACCTGCTTCAAAGGCTTGAGAAGATCCAAACTGCATATGAATATGCTCAACCCAAAGATGTTCAATAAAAGAAATGACGTGCATAAAAAAGTGACGAGTGACGAGTAGCGGGTAACGAGTAAATATAAACAGATTAATTTAGTCAAACTGGTAAAATTGATCTGTTCTGTTACAAATTTTTTTGTTGGGATTTTCAGGAGGCAACTATTTCACTCGCTACCCGCTACTCGTCACTCGTTACTTTTTCTATAGTTGTACTGAGAGCGAACAACAATAAATCTTCATGACTCATATTGGAACAAACTCTAAATTACTCCTCATAGGCCTCGACGCCACCGATTGGGATCTTTTATCTGAGAAAATTGGCCAAGGAAAGTTACCTAACCTCACAAAGCTTATAAAAAGAGGCGCTAGCGGCCCTCTTCGCTCGTTACGTCCTCTTTTTTCTCCGACCCTCTGGGCCACCATTGCCACCGGAAAACGTCCTTATCAACATGGCATCACAGGATTTGTTTTGCCAACAGTTTCAGGATATGGGTTGCGCACCTACGATAGTTCCTCCCGCTCTGCACCTGCAATTTGGGACATACTTTCTTCATCTCATCGCACTTCTAATGTCATCGGATGGTGGAACTCAGCACCTGCTGAAAAAATTCACGGCATCATGGTGGACGAAACATTTCGAGTTGCCCAATTTCCCTGCAACGTGCCTTGGCACGTTGATCCCAAAAGCCTTTCCCCAGCTTCGCTAGCAGAAGAACTTGCGCCTTGTCGTGTCCACCCTCAGCAACTTTCAATGTCCCTCTTGCAGCGATTGATTCCTAAACTTTATGAAATCGATCCAACAGTTGATTGGAGACTCTCTGCAATTGCAAAAATTTTTGCAGAAGATCTCACCACGCTGCAAACCACGCTTCACCTGATGAAACATCATCCTGCGGATTTTACGTCGCTCTACTTGATTGGACTCGACAGTTTTTCACACCAAGGAACGTCTTTCCGAGAACCGATCACTTGCAACGCAGATCAACTCGGCATCAATCACTACGGCGAGTTGATTGATCGCTCTTACGATCTTTATGATGAATGGATAGGAATGCTTGTTGCCGCTGCTGGAAAGGAAACGACAATCATCCTTGTTTCTGATCATGGATTTTATCACGACTACCGCAAGCCAGCTACACTTGGAATTACGACAACAGCTCCCTGTGAGCAGCATGCCCCTATTGGCACTTTGATCATTGCAGGCCCTGGCATCAAGCCAGGAAGCACAATCCAACACGCCACTCTCTTAGATATTTGTCCCACTCTTTTAGCACTCTCGGGACTTCCTGTGGGCAGAGATATGAAAGGAAAAGTTCTTTCAGAAATTTTTAAAATATCTCCTTCCCTCTCGTTTGTTAACAGCTGGGATCAAATTACTCCTCGCCCTCCACAAAGCAAACCCGAAGACCCTCCTGCCAAAACCACTGAAATGGCCCTTCGCCAGCTCGTAGCTCTTGGTTATCTTCCTGCAACACCTCAAGATCACCAACAAATTATTTCAACGGTCTATGCTGATCATCTTTTTCATCAAGCCCTTTCCTTTCTGGAACATGATCGGATCGATGCCAGCATGCATCTTTTAGAACAAGCTCATCATGATTCTCCTGAACGCACCGACATCCTTACCAAGTTGGCTCACTGCTATTGGATCTTGGGAGCATACGAGCAGGCAGCTCTTGCTTTTAAAAAATTAGTTTACCATCGCCGCCGGGATGCTTGGCAGGCCTATCAAGCATTGCAAATAAAAAATTACAATTCCCATCAATCTCTCTCCACGATAGAAATTCTTGAATGGCGCCATCTTGCCTCTCGAGTCAATTTAGACAACGAAGCGATGCACTTTTCATTGATCTTCGCAGAATGGTTGCTCCATCGAGAGGAAGAACAAGCGAGACAGCTTTGTGAATTTGCAGAGCGTCGCCCTCACGATTTTTTTATGGTGATGCAAGCAGCAGAAGCAGCCATTTTTCATAAATGGAGCGATCGCGCTCTGTTGTTATTGCGGAGATTGGCCAATTGGAATAAAGAAGAATCTTCTCCTCTGACTGTCATGGCCGAACATGAAGTTCAGCGAGGCCATTTTGAACAAGCCGTACTTTTATCACGTGAAGCCTTAGAAAGGCATCCTCTAGACTACGGAGCTTGGCTTGTACTTGGAAAAGCCTTAGCGTCTCAATCTCAATGGAAAGAGGCTTCTCAAGCTGCTCTCCAAGCGACTGAAAGTTTTTTAAAGCGTGGTCAAGCTTACAAACTTTTAGCGCTGATTGTGCATCGAGAAAATTCGAATTTAGCAAATCGTTATGAAAAATTAGCTCAGCATTTTTCAAAGCGTTTAAAAAAATTACAAATCGCCGCGCAGCTGCGTCCTCGCGAAAACGAAAAACCAAGCAATGAGTTACATGACAGAGATCAATACTATGCCTCATCAGAGTCTTCACAACAGCACCCGATCATTGTTACAGGTCTTCCGCGTTCAGGAACTTCTCTCCTCATGCAAATGCTCACAGCAGGAGGAATTGATTCCATCACCGATCATCAACGTCTCCCTGACGAACATAATCCTCTCGGTTATTTTGAACATGAAAAAATTAAAGAAATCAGCCGCTACCCCGAACTGTTAGCACCAGGAAAAGCAGCTAAGGTTGTCATTCCCTTGCTCTGGGATCTGCCTCGTGACTTGGGATGTCATGTTATCTTGATTAGGAGACCTCTCGAAGAAGTTATTACCTCACAACATCGCATGGCAGGAGAGCTTGTTTCCTTTGAGGAGCTGCACAAAGCCTACGTCTCCTTCGAAGCGCAAACCGCTGAAATCATTCGACAGCGTCCTTGGAGTGTCCTCCAACTTTCTCACACACAACTCCTCGCTAATCCGATGGAGACTGCAGAAAAAATGAATCAGTTCCTAGGCGGCCACCTCGATGTCAAAGCTATGGCAGCGGCTGTACAGCCCTCTCTTCATCGTTGCCATTCGAAGCAATGACACGATACAGCGATGGCAGTTTAAGTTAAAAGTTTAAGTTTAAGTTTTGTGCGCTTCGCGAAATATAAGATTTTTATTTTTGCCGCAGGCAAGTCGAAACTTAAACTTAAACTTTTAACTTAAACTAACCTTGCTGTTGCGCAGCAAGAGCAAGGTTATTGGTAGGCGTAGACAAGGCTCGCTGGAACGGTCTTTCCATCGGCTTCTTCGAGCAACTCCACTCCAACGTAGTAGTTGCCACTGCACGTTATAACAAGACCTCCAGCGATCCGTGCTCCCGAAATGGCATGATCATCTTTCCAAAGATCGAGGGCGACAGGCCTTCCTTCATCATCATAGAGCGCCAATTTCAGCCGCTGCGCAGGAGCAGAAGCAGCTACTGCAAACCAATATTGATTTCCTGCAAAAAGCGTCAATTGCAATAATTCCATTTTTCTTGGTCGCAAAGAAATCTCCCAAACTTCGTCCCTCACACGAAAACCACGGTTCACGAGTGCGCCCAAAAGATCGAGTGCATGTCTCTTAGAATCGACAAAGTCAGCAGGAGAAACCGAAGGCTCTCTATTTTCTGAAACAAAATTTTTCCGTAAAAAAAACAGTACTGCAATAGCAATAAAAGTTAAGATTAGGGCCACGAAAATAATATTAGTCTGCTTTTTTTTCATGGTATGCTTTTCGTTGAGGAGGAGGTTTCAATTGCTTTAATTACTTTACTTGCCTTTATTTGAATCTCAGCAATCACTTCTTCGCTAAAACGATGGTTCTGTTTTTCTAAAATGGTGGCAATTTCGATTAACGTTTCACGAACTTGAATAACAAGAGAATCATTTTTTAATTTTGGAGAAAGCTCCTCTAAATCGGCTGCAAGGTGTCGTGCTAAGAACGGCTCATCAAGTAGAGCAGCTCCTTCGGATGAATAATTATTCATCACAATTTTTGCCACAACGTCTATACCTCGCAACCAAGCACCAGCAGAGGTCAAGTTCACTAAATTGCGATCTTGTTGCTCGATCATGGTGGTCTTAACTTCATTCTCCGTAGCCTCTAATTCCTGTCGGAGCGAATCCCACTCGCTATGATCAGCAAACTCAATGAGATTATTGCCGCGGCTTAAAATATTCTGACTGACTCCTAATGCCTTCGAAAGCGTCATCATATCGCGTCCGATGTTTTTGACCTGCTGCCCATCTTGGGCTTCTACCGAAACGAATCCATTCGTCACGAGCAATCCAACCGCAAGCGCCAATTGAGCTCGATTTGTCGTAATAGGAGCAACCCCTCCATGAGAAAGCATCGCCCAATTAGGAGGACTCACCTTGTTAATCGCTGCAAAAATTTCACCAGGAGATGGAACACTGATCCCATCAAGGTAAACAGCTTCTTTTATTTGCTGAGAAGTCAAATCACCACCTCGTCCGTAGAGGCACGAGACTCCTAAGACAAGAACCAGCATCAAAAGTTGCATCGATTTATTCTTCATCACCATCTTAAGCTGTTTAGGTTACAGGTTGCAGGTTGCAGGAACTTATCAATAAGATAGAATTACACTAAGGTGCCATCTTAAACTTATTATTTACAAACGTGAATAGAAATCTCCCTATTGAAGAGCTCCACAATGATATCATCGACTCGTTGCAGAAAAACAACCGTCTTATCATTGAAGCTCCAACTGGTTCTGGAAAATCGACCCAAGTTCCACAATTTCTTTTGGAACGTGATTTATTAAAAAAAGGTCGCGTAGTAATTTTACAACCTCGCCGTTTAGCTGCACGAATGCTAGCTGCGCGAGTTGCTCACGAACGTAATGCGAAACTTGGCGAAGAAGTTGGTTACTGCATTCGTCACGACCTTCAATTCAACAGCGAAACAAAATTGCTTTTTGTCACAGAAGGAATTTTATTGCGTCAAATGTTGGAAGACCCGTTGCTCAGCAACATCTCCGTTTTAATTTTTGATGAATTCCATGAGCGTCATCTCTACAGCGATATCAGCTTAATGCAGGCACTTCGCTTACAGGAATCAACGCGACCTGATTTAAAAATTATCGTCATGTCTGCAACACTCGATACGGAGGCCTTAGCCAACTATCTTGAACCATGCAGCGTGCTTCGTTCGACTGGCCGCACCCATCCCGTCAGTATCAATTACCTACGGCAAGAACCAGCTGAAGAAAAAATTTGGGATCTCGCCGCAAGCACAGCAAGCAAAATGCTTTCGCAAACACCAGGACACCTCCTCATTTTCATGCCAGGAGCTTATGAAATTGGACGAACGATGACCGCCCTCCGAATGGAACTTCCCTCCGACGTGATGGTTTTCCCATTACACGGCGAGCTTCCTCCAGCCGATCAAGATGCCGCCGTAAAACCGAGTACTGCTCGCAAAGTCATTGTCACGACCAACGTAGCTGAGACGTCACTCACGATCGATGGTGTCACTGGGGTCATTGACACAGGGTTAGCACGGATCGCACGCTTTGACGCGCGCCGTGGAATGAACACACTCCTTATTGAAAAAATCAGCGCTG
>VHCR01000057.1 GCA_016871655.1 Verrucomicrobiota bacterium | reverse complement strand
TTCATCTTCTCGGAAATCTCTCAATTTTCTTAGGACCTGATGCGGTGAATGGATATGCTGCAAATTTGCATCATTTAGGAAAATTATTGTGGATCGCACGCCTAGGCCTTATTGCTGTAGCTGTGTTGCATATTTATTTTACGATGTTGCTCTGGCGAGAAAATCGTCAGGCGCATCCACAAAAATATGCAGTTGCTAAAACACTTGAGACCACCCTTTACGCTCGTACCATGAGGCTTTCTGGGTTGGTTGTTTTTGGATTCGTGCTTTTTCACCTAGCCCAATTTACGTGGGAGTGGGTGAATCCTGAATCGAAAGAATGGATGGATGCGGCTGGTCGCCACGATGTCTATCGGATGTTGGTGAGTGCGTTTCAGAATCCATGGGTTGCTGGATTTTATTTGCTGAGTGTTGGATTTCTCGCGCTGCACTTGAATCACGGCATCGCTAGTCTTTTTCAAACCCTTGGGATCAGCAACAAAAAATGGCGCCCTCGTTTTGAAATCGCAGGCAAGGTCGTTGCTTGGCTTTTCTTTCTCGGCTACGCCTCGATCCCAGCAGCAATTTTGTTCAGTATCATTAAATAAAATTTATGATCATCAAATGCAAAGAAAATTGTGAAGATAGAAGATGGAAGATGGAAGATAGGATCAAGGCCTTCGGCAAAAATAATTATTACTTTTGTCTGTGTTACCAAAGCACATCTCCCATTTCCCATCTTCTATCTTCTATCTCCTGCCTTGTATGTTAGATCCAAAAATTCCCACCGGCCCTCTCGAAACAAAATGGCAACACTTCAAAGAGCATGCCAAGTTGGTCAATCCTGCGAACAAACGGAAGTTTCGCGTCATTGTCGTGGGGTCGGGCCTGGCAGGAGCTTCTGCAGCTGCAACACTAGCGGAGCAAGGATACAACGTTGATTGTTTTTGCTTTCAAGATTCTCCGCGTCGCGCTCACAGCATTGCTGCGCAAGGGGGAATTAATGCCGCAAAAAATTATCAAAATGATGGTGACAGCGTCTGGCGTCTTTTTTACGACACGCTCAAGGGCGGTGACTTCCGCGCTCGCGAAGCCAATGTCTATCGGCTTGCTGAGGTCTCACGTAACATTATCGATCAGTGCGTCGCTCAAGGCGTTCCTTTTGCGCGCGAGTATGGTGGGCAACTAGCGAATCGCTCTTTCGGTGGAGCGCAAGTTTCTCGAACTTTTTATGCACGAGGGCAAACGGGACAACAGCTGCTTCTTGGCGCTTATGCCTCGCTGAGTCATCAAATTAAGAGCGGTCGTGTGACGATGCACACGCATAGCGAAATGCTCGATCTCGTCGTGGTTAATGGTCACGCGAAGGGAATCATCGTGCGCAATCTTCTCACCGGTGAACTGACGCGTCATGCTGCCGACACCGTGATGTTGGCGACTGGTGGCTATAGCAATGTCTACTACCTTTCAACCAATGCTCGTGGTTGCAACACTACTGCGATTTGGCGTGCCTACAAACGAGGGGCTCTCTTCGCAAATCCGTGCTACACGCAGATTCATCCAACGTGTATTCCTGTTGCTAGTGATTTTCAATCGAAGTTGACTTTGATGTCTGAATCGCTCCGAAACGATGGTCGCGTTTGGGTTCCCAAGAAAAAAGGAGATCAGCGCGCGCCTCAAGAGATTCCGGAAGAGGATCGTGATTATTATTTGGAACGAAAATATCCTGCGTACGGCAATCTCGCGCCACGCGATATTTCTTCACGAAGCGCAAAGGAAGTTTGTGACGAGGGCCGTGGCGTTGGCCCTGGAGGCCTTGGCGTCTATCTCGACTTTAAAGATGCGATTGCACGCCTTGGAAAAAAAGTAGTCGAAGAGCGCTACGGAAATCTTTTTGAGATGTATGAAAACATCACCGGTGAAAATGCCTACGAGCGACCGATGCGCATTTTTCCAGCGTTGCACTACACGATGGGAGGCTTGTGGGTTGATTATCATTTGATGAGCAACTTGCCTGGGCTCTACGTTCTGGGCGAAGCGAATTTTTCGGACCATGGTGCAAACCGTTTGGGAGCTAGCGCGCTGATGCAGGGGCTTGCTGATGGATACTTTATTGTTCCTTACACACTCGGCGAATATCTTTCCACGCAATTTGGAAATAAAGTGACAACTGAATCGCCTGAGTTTGAAGAGGCGGAAGCAGCTGTCCGTATGCGCGTGAATCGTTTGTTAGAAGTCGGCGGTACGGTTTCTTCGAAACGCTTTCATCGCGAGTTAGGAATGCTCCTTTGGGAAAAATGCGGTATGGCACGAAGTCGCGAGAGTTTGACGGAAGCACTCGCAGAAATTCCAAAAATGCGGGAGCGATTCTGGAAAGAGGTTTGTATTCCAGGCTCAGGAGCCTCATTTAATCAGGCGCTCGAGTCCGCTGGACGCGTAGCTGACTTTTTGGAATTAGCAGAACTTCTCTGTCGTGATGCCCTCACGCGCGAAGAATCGTGTGGTGGACATTTTCGTGTTGAGTATCAACTGCCCGATGGCGAGGCGCTGCGCAATGATGAACTGTTTAATTGTGTTCATGCATGGCAATACAAAGGTGAGGGGAAAGAACCGACACTCATCAAAGAGCCGCTCAATTACGAATTCGTTCATCCGGCAACACGAAATTATAAAAATTAAGCGAGATTATGAATTTTCATCTACGTATTTGGAAACAAGAGGATCGCAAGGCTGCAGGCCGATTTGAAGAAATCGAAGCGCGCGATATTCCTGAAGATGCTTCTTTTTTAGAGATGCTCGATATTGTTAACAGTCGATTGATTGAACAACAAAAAGAGCCAGTTGCTTTTGAGTCTGATTGTCGTGAGGGAATCTGCGGTACTTGCAGTATGGTGATCAATGGTACGCCTCAAGGACCTGGCCGTGGTGCCGCATGTCAGGTTTATATGCGGAGCTTCCAAGAGGGAGAGACCATTACAGTCGAGCCATTCCGTGCAACTTCTTTTCCGATCATCAAAGATCTTGTCACCAATCGCAAGGCTTACGATCGGATCATTCAAGCCGGCGGTTTCATCACCGAGCACACAGGTGGTGCACCTGATGCAAGTACGACTTTGATTTCAAAATGGGATGCGGATCATGCAATGGATGCAGCTGCTTGCATCGGCTGTGGCGCTTGCGCTGCTGCTTGTCCAAATAGTTCTGCCATGCTTTTTGTTGGAGCAAAAGTCACTCACCTAGCTGCTCTTCCTCAGGGCCAGCCTGAGAGGAGAGAACGCGCTCTCAAGATGGTGAGAGCGATGGACGCCGAAGGATTTGGAAATTGTTCCAACTACTACGCCTGTGAGGCTGTTTGCCCAGCGAACATTTCTGCGTCAGTGATTGCAACACTCAATCGTGAGTATGTGCGAGCTGAGCTGAGTGAAGCAGTCCAAAGTTGATTACTCAGAAACTTCGACCGTAACTTTTGGTCCAAGCCAATCGGGCATGAGCAAGTCTCCATATTTTGTTATCTTTTTGTATAGCGTGCAGAAATAGATATAAGTATTTCCTGGACGGACCGCTTTAACATGGAAGGTAAGAGGGGTTCCCTCTTTTTGATTGAGATTATTTTCTTTTTCAAGCGAAAAAGTACAGTTTAGAGGATTCCAAGAATCAGAATAAAACGAATTGCAGAGTGCATGATGCAAGTCAAGATCCTCATAAAGATCAACATTGCCAAGCTCTCCAGAATGGTAAAGATCATGAGGGTTATCGACTTTAATAACTAATTCTTCTCCGACTTTTAGCTTCTTAGAAGCATTTTTCGATGAGAAAAGATCAACGTTCAGTTCCTGGGGTGTGAGCGTCTCTTCTTGAGAGGAAGGGCTGCTAGAAATGCTTGAATAGTCACTGCTGCTTTGTGCCAACGAGTAACTTGTCAATACCGTTGATAAAACGAGGAGATGAAAACAAAGAGTTTTTACTTTCATATAAATTTGACAAAAATGATGAGCTTTTGCTCAAAAAATTTTTAATCAATTAAATTTAATGAATTCTCCATGAGTTACTAGTTTGCTACAAGCCCGCCCATGTAGGTAATAAGCAAGTTCAGCGGGTGTCTCGATATTCCAAAAAGCAAAGTCAGCATTTTTTCCAACTTCGAGGGAACCATGAGTAGCTTGGAGGCCCAGTGCCTGAGCGGCATGGAGAGTGACGCCGCGGAGTGCCTCTTCCGGCGTGAAGCGCCAGAGCACGCAGGCGAGGTTCATGATGGTCGAGAGGGAATTGATCGGGGAAGTTCCAGGATTGAAATCGGTGGCGAGTGCTATGGGAACTTGATGTTGTCGGAGCAGCTCGAGAGGAGGAATTTGTTTTTCTCTCAAAAAATAAAAGGCTCCTGGAAGCAAGACGGCAACAGTGTTTGAAGCTTTCATCTCTATGATGTCGGATTCGGTCAAATATTCCAAATGATCGGCTGACAAAGCATGATAGCGAGCGGCAAGAGAGCTGCCATGGAGAGAGGAAAGTTGTTCGGCGTGGATTTTAAGATCAAAACCGAGGGCTTGAGCTGCTTGAAAAATTTGTTCGGCCTCTTCGAGTGTGAAGGCGATTTTTTCGCAAAAGACATCGACAGCGCTCGCAAGATTCTCTTGTTTCACTTGAGGCAAGAGTTCTTCGCAAATGAGGGAGATATAAGCCCCACGACGATCACAAAACTCTGGTGGTACAACGTGCGCTGCGAGGCAGGTGGCTTTGATGGTGATAGGAAGGAGTTCACGAAGCTCCTTGATGACACGAAGAATTTTCAGTTCACTTTCTAAGCTAAGACCGTATCCTGATTTGATTTCAAGAACAGTAAGACCTTGGCTCATGGCATAACGTGCGCGTTCGAGGGCGGTCTCACGAAGCTCTTCCAATGAGGCTTCGCGGGTGGCTCGCACGCTCGATAAAATACCACCGCCAGAAGCCAAAATTGATTCGTAAGACTCACCTTGTAATTTTCGCGCAAATTCATCAGCGCGCTGACCTCCAAAGACCATGTGCGTGTGACAGTCGATCAGACCAGGAGTAAGCCAGTGACCTTTGGCATCCATGACTTCCTTGGCTAATTTTTCTGGAGCGTCTGGTAAATTTTTTTGCTTCCCAATCCAAGCGATCTTTCCATTTTTAACGCCGATGGCCGCGTCGCGAACAGCACCATAAGGAACGCTGGTATCAGCCATGGTGGCTGCATGGAGGTTGATAAAGAGTTTGTTCCATGGCGATAATGATATATTCATGAGCGATGAAGATGAGGATAGCGTGATAAATAACCTGGGGAATAAATCTGTTTGTGAGCTTTAGGATTTAAACTATTCAACCATTTTTCTGTTTCTATTTCTTCTGAAACAATTTTTTTAAAATTACGTTCATGAAGAGCGCGTTCGTTTCCTGTTTTTTTTAGCGCAGGGTTTTTTGAATGTGACCATTCAGTCCAAGGTATCGCATCTAAAAAATTAATATTATAATTGCGGTAGATACTTATTCCATGGGATGAGAGAGAAAGTTCTATGATGCGATCAATTATTTGTTCCGAAGAATCAGCATCATTGAATTTGAGCAAGTAGGAATGAAGATTGCCGATAGAAAGTCTTAAATGCTTTTCATCCTGACGTCCTTCCTGTGGAAGATAGGATAAATTGTGAGCCTTTGATTCGATACAAAGGAGAGGATGCATGAGCAAAAAGGAACAGTCTGCTTTTGAAGACTCTTGAGCTGTCGCTTTGAGCTCTCTCGAGGAAATTCCAATGACATCTCGCAAGCAATTTATTTCAAGATTCAATCCATTACCGGAGATCCAGAGTAAAGCAACGTTATGTTTGTTTTCAAATTCATTTTGAGGAAGTTGAATTTCAACAGAGAATCCAAGTAACTGAATTTCTTTAACAAAAGAAGGGAGTTTGCCAATTTCTGCGAGGCAGTCAATGTCATGGCTCGTATAGGGAGCTAGAGAAAGCCAAGGTTCTTTTTTCGGAACTTGCAACTCTTCACTCCATCCATTGATGGCCTGACCGCCAACAACAATGAACCCATTTTTAGAAGCTGCTGTAAGAATTTTTTCTACTTGTGATGAGGTGTAAGACACAAGCGTGTTCGAAATGTTGTTGGCTTTGGTTTGATTATTAAAGAGCCATTCATTTTGTGCAGAAGACTATTTTTTTTTTGTACGGCTTTGGCGTACCCTCGTTCAACCAATTGCTGATCTAAAATACGTGCACGAGCCTTTTTTTGAGCAAACTCATCAAAGGAAATAGTTGCAACAGTAATCATGCTATCAATGGTAACAGCTCTGATTATAGCAGCAACGCAAAAGTCTTTTGAATGACTTCTCCCACAAAATGAGCTGCAAGTTTTACAGTCTGATCATCGCGATCGTAGGTTGGGTTCAGTTCAGCAATGTCAAAGCCGATGACTTTACCGCTTTCAAGTGCCTTTCGGAAAAAGGGGAGTAGCTCTTGCGCTCTGATTCCAAAAGCTTGTGGAGCACTCACGCCAGGAGCATCTCCTGCTGCAAAAACATCGAGGCAGAGAGTGAGGTGAATAGCATGTGCCGAGGCGAGCCAAGTTTCGAGAGCCTCATGGGCAAGTTGAGGATGATGGATCATTGTTTCTGCTAAACACTGTGTCGCTTTGATAGAAGCGGCAGTTTCAAAAAGTTCTTTGGTGTTTCCAAAATGTTGAAGGCCAAAGCAGGCGTAGCGCCATGCGATTTTTTTCCGTTGGCACTCTTCATGAATTTGACGAAACGAGGTTCCTGAAGAGCCTCTATTTTCAGCCAAGAGCGGGCGGAGGTCGAAGTGCGCATCAAAGTTCAGCGTATCGATGGAGTTCTTGCATAACTCTACTGCTGACGTGCCTAGCTGCGTCGCGTCGGTGCTCGCTGCTCGAGTATTTCCATATACACTCCGCTGCTGCGCGCCGCCGGCTCCTTGCTTTGCATCGTCAGCAGCGAGTTCTTCAAGAACTCCAGTTTTCTCTGAGCTCTCAATAAGTCCCTGGAAATTCCCCCAAGCAACTTCATGGCCGCCGCCAAGAACAATGACAAAGGCGCCACGCTCGCGCAGGGAGGCGACAGTTTTTCCTAAAAATTGTTGTGCTTTTTCTAAATCACCATCGCTGCAAAGAATGGTGCCAGCATCCCAGAGAGTTCCTGCTCTAGAAAGGCTCAGTGGTAAATTTCCAAGTGCCTTGCGAAGAGCCTCTGGGCCTTGCGCAGCACCTGGTCGACCGAGATTTCTCTTGACGCCTTCATCGCAGGCAAATCCGAGCAAGACCAAACTTTTTTCAGGAAGTGCTGGAAGTGAATCACATAGATTCAATAATTGAATCTGTTGAAACAAGCGTGCATTGGGTCCGTCATTGCGGCCGCTCCAGGAGGAGGAGCTGGGTTGTTGATAAATTTGAGGATTCACGGGTATGAAGATAAAAAGAGATTCACAGAGATGGAAGAGATGGAAGAGATGGAAGGGATAAAGAAATAATAATTTTAAATTAAACCCAACAGGTTTTGATGTCGCTTTTCAGAAATTATTTCATTTTACAAATTTTTTTTGTCCCTTCTATACCTGTGAAATTTTTTCCTTTCTTAGATTTTAAAAGAAGGTTGCTTTTCCATTTCCAAAATAATCGTCGCGACATCTCCTTGCAAAGAGGCTTGCTGTAAGGCTTCGATCTCGGGTGTTAAGACGTGGTCGCTACTATCAAGTTGGATTAAAGCGCGAAGGCGAGGGAGCATTTTTTCGAGAGCAGGACTTGTTTTGCAAGGATGATCGAATGAGAGACCGCGGATGGAAGCGAGCAGTTCGATGCCGATGACGTAGCCAGCATTTTCTAACATGTTGTGAAGTCGGCGTGCACCGTAAGTCGCCATGCTGACGTGGTCTTCTTGGTTAGCTGAAGTTGGAATGGAATCGACGCTGCTTGGATGAGCGAGTGATTTATTTTCGCTGACCATCGCGGCCGC
>VHCR01000056.1 GCA_016871655.1 Verrucomicrobiota bacterium | reverse complement strand
ATTTTTTCTTAGAACAAGGCCGAAGATCGAAGCGCTATCCGAAGATAACGTGAGATCTGAGAACGCAGTTCTAAGGAAAAAGAGCAAGCTTATCGCGTGCCCTTTTCAATTTAATACACTATATATGAAATACGTGAAGACTCAAGCACCGCAGCAACGCCGTAATTCGCAGCCTCAGTAGAATTTATGAGGCAGTTTTAGTGACCGAAGTCCTCATCAAAGTTCGACGCACTCTCCCCTCGATGCTTCTTACAAAACTCCACAAAACGAGTACTGGTAATTAAAAGATAGAAGACAGCAGCGACTACAGCCAGAAGAACGGGATTTTCAGCAAAGGCATAAAGAAGCCAAAGGAAAATAATAAACGGCGAGATCAAGACAAAGAGAACACCGATATGAACTTTTTTAGTGAGCTGAATAATACCGTAAACAAACATAAGGGCCATGATCGAGATATTCATCATCGCGAGGTCATGATGCGGCAGCGTGTTCATCACAAAAGCGAGCACAATGAAAACAACGCATCCTACGAAACGCGTCTTAGGCTTAATCGCTCCCATACTCACAGGAGCAGCCATGTAGCCAATGACATGATATCCTGTCACGATCAGCATCAAGGAGGCCCAGCTCGCAGAATTCCAAAGTACGATCGCCACGAGCCCCCAGTTAATAAAAAGAGAACGTCGGCAGAGATTGTAAATGGGATTGAGTTTTGCAATCGCCCATCGTGGCATCTGTCCCTCAGCAGCCATGGCATAAAACATGCGAGAGGAGGCCCCGAGGTAAGTGTATCCTGTTCCAGAAGGACTAAAAACACTATCAGCCATTAACAAGATCACTAAAAAGTTGAGCCCTAGCAAAAGTGCAAGATTCATCAAAGGAGAATGAAAATTGAGCGAACTCCAACCTGTCGTCAATAAATCGTGCGGCACAGCTCCCATAAAAGAAAACTGGAGTGCCATATAAACAATCATCACCACTACAACAGAAATAATAATGGACAAAGGAACATTCCGTTTCGGATTTTCAATCTCGCTAGCAAAGGCAACGGCAATCTGAAATCCATTGTAAGAATAAATTAGACCAGCTCCCACAATAGCTGCCAAGGCTGAACCAACGCCGTAGGTCGTATCGGAAATCAAATTAAAATTGCTTTTGTCAAAATGAGCAATCAGCAAAATGACGATTGTAAACAAAGGAGTAAAGATTTTTAGTGCTGTGATTGTATTGTTAACTTTAGCAAGCAGCTTGACCCCATAAAAATTAATCACCAAGTAGAGAAATAAAATCACGAAGGCAAATATTTTGCCTAGCAACGTCAACCCAGTATCAGTCATGAGCTCACTATTTTTAAAACAGGCTGAAAGATACTCCGTCGTCGCCTGTGCTTCAGTCCCCACGGTTACCATTACGCCAAACCAGTTAGCGAAAGCAAAAGGCATTCCAAAAACAGCATTGTGGGAAAGTGCACTCGAGCGGGATGTTGCCCCACGCACTGGATAAACTGAAACCACCTGTGATAAACAGAGCCCTACTGCGATGATCAATACAGCTGCTAAGACCCATGCTAAAAAAGCATAGTTACCAGCAAGCTTCGCATTCAGCTGAGCACTGAAGAGCCAGCCAGAGCCAATCATAGCTGTCACACCTAAGGTGACAGCGCTAAAGAGAGAGATTTTTTTGGAATTATTCACAGGGATGAAAGGGATAAAAGCGAAATGAGAATATCATCAAAATTTTTGATATCAACATCCCATTGAACTTTTTTAAACAATCAATCTCAAAAAACTTGCTCCCGCGAAGGCGGGAATTCATAGCCTTTCCTCTTCATCCCTTCCATCCCTGTAAATTCTTTTTCTGCAGTCCTCAATGCGCTAAATCCTCATCATTGAGCGAGATTCCTTCCGTCCGATATTGTTTACAAAACTCGACATAGCGTTGGCTTGTCATGATCCAATAAAACAAGAGAGAGATAGCACTAATATAGAAAATATTTTGGTAAACATAGAGCATCCAGAGATAAATCATGAACGGAGCAATCATAATCAAGAGAGCCTTCCAGTGAATATTTTTCCTCAATTGAACCATTCCATAAAAAGCCATCAAGATCATCAACGAGATATTCATCATGATCAAGTCGTGAAGTGGCACCGTAATCATCAAAAGTCCTAAAAGAATAAAAATGAGACCGCCAAAAATGCGTGTCTGCGGTTTGATTCCTCCCATGCTGATCGGCGCAGCCATGTAGCCGATTACTTGATATCCGGTCACAATCACCATCAGCGAAGCCCAGCTTGCAGAATTCCAGAGCACCACCGTGACAATAATCCAGTTGATGACCAACGAACGTCGGCACAAATTGTAAATGGGATTGAGTTTAGCAATACACCATTTTGGCAGTTGCCCTTCAACGGCCATCGCATAAAACATCCGAGAACAAGCTCCAAGGTAAGCATACCCTGTTCCAGAAGGACTCAGGACACTATCGGCCATGAGGAGCAAAACTAAAAAGTTAAGCCCCAGCAAGAGGGCCAAGTTAATCAAAGGCGAATGAAAATTGAGAGAGCTCCATCCTGTCGCTAAAAGATCATGCGGAACAGCTCCCATGAAAGAAAGTTGTAGCGCCATGTAAACAAACATTACGAGTCCCACAGAAATAATAATGGACAAAGGAACATTCCGTTTCGGATTTTCAATCTCACTGGCAAAGGCGACGGCTAATTGAAAACCATTATAAGCATAAATCAATCCAGCTCCGATAATCGCCGTGAAGGCTGATCCCCATCCATAGGCGACATTCGAAGGTAAACTAAAATTGCTTTTATCAAAATGAGCGATAAATAAAACCGTAATAGCAAAAAGAGGCGTAAAAACTTTAAGTGCCGTCACCGTGTTGTTAATTTTTGCGAGCAATTTGACTCCATAAAAATTGACTGCGAGGTAGACAAACAAGATTGCTGAAGCAAATAATTTCCCATTGAGCGTCAATCCTGTATCGGTCATGAAGCCGATATTTTTGATACATGCTGAGAGATATTCCGTGGTAGCTTGCGCTTCGGTTGCCACGGTTACCATCAACCCAAACCACCCGGCAAAAGAAAAAGGCATTCCAAAAATCGCATTGTGAGATAAAATACTCGCACGAGAGGTTGCCCCACGCACTGGGTAAACAGAAACTACTTGAGAAAAACAAAGCCCAATCCCGACCACGAGTGCTCCAGCTAAAAACCAGGCGATAAATCCATAATTTCCCGCCAAACGCGCATTAAGCTGAGCACTAAAGAGCCAGCCAGAGCCAATCATGGCCGTGACGCCTAATGTTACAGCACTAAAGAGCGAGATTTTTTTGTGTTCTTGAGTTGGTAGTGAGATCATGGTTTTTGAGAGTGACGAGTGAAGATGATGGGGTAAAGAATTTTTTTACGCCTTCGTTTTTTTTTCTTTCGGTATTACTTGCTTTAAATTTTTTCCTGTTTTAGACTTCGCGACTTTTTTTCCAGCAGCCCTTGGAGCAAATTCAAAACTGACTTTTCCCCCTTCGAGTTTGAGGAGGGCTGAAAACTTGCGACCCTTCTTAGAAACAAATCCGGAGAGGAAATCGGTCTTGCCTCCCTCTGCCAGCTTGACCACCTGCTCGCGCGTGATCGGCTGCTGCAAAATGGTTTTCCCCATTCGGAACGAACACTTCTTGGTGAGAGTTTGATCGCATACAAAAGCATTCATCCCCTCCCGAATCATCCCGGTCTTGCAAAGCGGACAAGAGGCAATTGCCTCCGCTTGCTGTAGCTGAGCCGCTGCTTCTTCATTTCCCTCTTCACTAAAAGAAAATTTTGGTTTCAATTCCTCATCGAGGAGCAACATTGCCGCAAAGCTCTTCCCAAAACGGCTTCGGAATCCTTCGAGTGGCCCCACCTTTTTCTTTTCGAGAAGCTCCTTGATTTCTTCTCGCTCCAGAGGCCGGCTGGCGAGCGATTTCCAGAGACTCCAACCACACTCGCGACATTTAAATTGCCGCACGTTTTCAGCAAAAGGACCTTTGCCGCATTTTGGACAAACCACCTCTAAGTCAGGAAAACTTCCATCGTCGTCTTGAAACCCTTTTGCTTTTTCCACGATCTCACGCGTGAAGCGACAAATCTCTTCCATGAATTTTTCCCGCTGGACTTGATGCTGCTCGATTCCTTTGAGCTTGAACTCCCATTCTCCGGTCATCTCGGGCGAAGTCAATGCAGCAATGCCGATGTGATGCAGGAGATTGATCAAGGCCATTCCCTTACTCGTTGCAGCAAGCTCGCGTCCCTCACGGGCCACGTACCCATCGAGCAAAAGCCCCTCAATAATCGCGGCCCGTGTTGCTGGCGTTCCAAGCCCACGCTGGCTCATCGCCTCGCGCAGCTCTTCATCTTCAACCAACTTCCCTGCCCCTTCCATTGCGCTCAGCAGTGTGGCTTCGGTAAAGCGAGCCGGCGGACGGGTCTGAGCTTCACGGGCTTCAACCTCGACTGTACGAGCCTCTTCATTTTTTCCGCTAACTACGGCGATGGGCACTAAAATTTTATCGTCATCCTCGTTCTCCAATTTTTTCCCGTAAACAGCAAGCCAGCCTGGATCGGTCAAAATTTTTCCTTCGCTCTTAAAATGCTCCTCGGCAACGCGTGTGATCCGTGTCGTCACATCAAAGCGAGCCGCAGGATAAAAAATCGCCACCAGGCGCTGCGCGACCATCTGATAGAGCTTCATCTCGGCTTCATCTAACTTCTCAATCGAGGCTCCCGTCGGAATGATCGCATGGTGATCGGAAACTTTCGCATTGTTGAAAACTTTTCCGGTCTTCACAAACCATCCTTTTTCAAAAAGGAGAGCGACATGTTTTTCAAGCCCCCCTTCTAAACCTTCTAACGCTTTCCGAACAATGCCCACATTATCTTCGGGAAGATAACGAGAATCCGTACGTGGATAGGTCAAGACTTTGTGATGTTCATAGAGGCGCTGCGCGAGCTGCAGTGTTCGTTTGGCACTAAAACCAAAACGGCTGTTGGCCTCCCGCTGCAACGAGGTCAAATCATACAACAACGGCGCCGCTTGCGTTGTTGCTTTTTTCTGCTCTTCGACGATGCCGAGTTGACCTTGGCAGCGATCCACAATCGCTAGCGCCCGCTCTTCATCCCAAATCCGCTCCGCCTTCGCATCCTCTTCCTCTCCCTTTTTAAAATTGGGATGAAACCAGCGTCCTGCATAATTTCCGGCTTGAACTTCAAACGTTGCATGAACTTCGTAATAAGTTTTCGGAACAAAATTTCGAATCCGCTCTTCCCTCTCGGAAAGAATAGCTAAGGTCGGCGTCTGAACGCGTCCAACGGGCGTGAGCTGGAAGCCTCGATCGCCCGAATTCACCGCCGTCAAAGCCCGCGTGCTGTTGATTCCAACAAGCCAATCGCTCTCAGCACGGCAGATGGCGGCTGCCGCGAGATCCTCCATCTCCTTAGCAGGACGAAGCGCTGCAAAGCCCGCACGAATTGAATCTTGCGTCATCGATTGCAACCAGAGCCGCTGCACTGGTTTTTTGACGCCGGAAATTTGCATGATGTTGTGAAAAATTAATTCTCCTTCGCGGCCGGCGTCGCAGGCATTGATGACGGCAGTAACATCGGCACGCTTGAGTAATTTTTTGACCAGCGACAAACGTTCGGCAGAGCGAGGGATCGGTTTGAGCTCGAAGTGATCGGGAATGATCGGGAGCGACGAAAGCTTCCAAGAAATCCCTTTCCCTTTAGTCATGGAGTTTGGCAAACAAAGCTCGGCCAAATGACCAACGGCAGAAGTGATGATATAATCTCCCACCTCAAAAAATTCCGCTTTCGCTCCTTTACCTCCTAAGGCTTTATTGAGATCAGCTGCAACACTTGGTTTTTCTGCGATGACTAACGTTTTAGACATTTTTCAAATTAGTTTAACGTAACATTGCCCCGGGAGAGCACGCACATGACCAGCGAGTTCTAGAGCGAGCAACCTAGAAGAGACTGATGCTGCTGGCAAACCCGATTTTTTAATAATCTGATCAATGGGAGTGGGATCATTGTCGATTGCGTGATAAATTGCAAGGTCTTCCGCAACGAGAAGATTTTTTGGCTGACTCGGCGCCAACGTCGGAACCTCCGAAAAAAGCAACGGCAAGTCGTTGAGAATGTCAGTCGCTTCGATCACGAGCTTCGCTCCCTGCTGGATCAAACGATTTGATCCAATCGCCGTCGCTTGATCGATTCTTCCTGGAATCGCGTAGAGCGAGCGCCCTTGCTCGAGAGCCTGATTAGCGCTAATGAGTGCACCGCTATGAGCACCTGCTTCAACCACCAAGACGCCAAACGAACAACCACTGATAATCCGATTGCGTTTTGGAAAACTCTGCTTCGAAGGCGGTGTGTTCATCGAAAATTCACTGATCACTGCGCCCGATTGAGCAATTTTTTCTGCGAGGAGTTCATTCTCACGGGGATAAAGTTTTCCAAGACCACTTCCCAAAACAGCGACCGTCCGCCCCTTCGCCGCCAACGCTGCTTGATGAGCAGCTGTATCGATTCCTCGTGCGAGACCGCTGTAAATAGTCAGACCTGCGTAGGCAAGTTGATAACTCAATTTCTTTGCTGCTTCCAACGCATAATGACTCGCCATTCGCGAGCCAACGACACCGATCCCCTGACGCTGATCTTGTTCGATCAAATTTCCCAAAACATAAAGCACGATAGGCGGATCAGCGATCTCTCGCAAAAGCGACGGATATTCTGAATCAGCCGCAACCACCACACGCGCGCCAGCCTCGCTCACCAATTTTAACTCGGCAGCAAGATCAACCTCCTTCTCCCAATTGCGAATCGAACTCGAAACCTCCTCCCCAATTCCTGGAATCTGACGCAGCTGATCCCCCGTCGCTTTCAAAATTGTCACCGCTGAACCAAAATGCCTGTGCAATTTTTGAAATCGCATCGGCCCGACGTGCGGGAGCATATTGAGGACAATGGAGGCTTCGGTTTCATTCATGACCTCTGCGTGTAACAGAAAAATCAGCCCATGTCCACAAAGAAATGTAAACTCATGGGATTAGCCATCAAACTTTGATTTTTTTCTTAACTTTCTATAAATAAGTTAAATATAACTTCTTCATGAAAATTACCCATTCCTTATCCAAGTCCCTCTTTCGTAAAAACGCCGCAAATGGCCTTTAAAGCCTCGATTTTAGAGGGGGTGCTATGATGATACCCCTGAAAATGAGGGCGCGCTGAGATTAGTATTTTTTTAGATCATTCTCGAAATAAGCATATTATGAATAGTTCGCTATCTCCCTAATGGCGTTCTCCAGAAATTCTTCTCTGTAGAAAGCCCCCCACTCTCTGCTATCCGGAACTGATTTTGAAAAAAATAGGGCCTATTTTTAGCCCCTTGAGCCTTCACCTCTACGTATGAAAGTTGACAAAAGCATCAAAGAGTTTATACATTATGATGTATGACTCGCACTCAGATTTATCTCACGACTTCTCAAAACCAATCCTTAGCTCGCCTGGCTCATCTCTTGGACCAGGGAAAGAGCGAGCTGATTCGTTGTGCTATTGATGAATTTTTGTCTCGGCGAGACGAAAATAATAAACTCAAAAAATTGCGCACTGCTCGCGGTATGTGGAAAAATCGAAAAGATGTTTTGGATGTGAGAAAACTGCGAGCCGAATTCGATCGGTTTTAAATCATGAGTTACCTGGTCGACACTGACATTCTCATCGATTATTTAAGAGGTCATGCATCCGGAATTACTGCAATCGAACAGCACCACCGCGACCTTTACCTTTCTGTTATAAACGTGGCTGAGCTTTATCAAGGAACGCGCCATGAAAAAGAACGTCAAAAACTAGCCTCTACTCTTGCTGCCTTTACGATTTTACCCATCACCTCCGAAATTGCTGTTCTGGGCGGAATGTTC
>VHCR01000055.1 GCA_016871655.1 Verrucomicrobiota bacterium | reverse complement strand
TTGTTATTTTTAGCGCTAGCAGCGTTGTCATCGCTACTGTTACCTCGGTAGCAGCACGCTCTGACGCCTTGCTAGCGCTAAAAATTCCTGCGTATAATTTTCCTAAAATTCATCCGTCATTGGTATATTTTGAGATACTTGCGCTAACCATCTAATCATTCCATGAGTGACGATAAGAAAAAACAACCTGATAATATACAACCTACAACTGACAATCTGACTATTGGCATTCTCGGCGGTGGTCAACTCGGACAGATGATGACCATGGCAGCAAAAAAAATGGGACATCGTGTGGTGATCTACGATGTTGTTCCAGGTGGACCAGCCGCTTCCGTGGCCGACGAGATGATTGTAGCTCCTTTTGAGGATGAAAAGGCGCTGAAAAATTTTGCTAATAAAGTTGATCTCATCACCTTGGAATTTGAAAATATTCCGATAGCCACGTTGGAGTTTTTGGCTGCATTACGGCCGCTCCATCCAGCACCGAATGTCGTTCGCATTTGCCAAGATCGGATTTTTGAAAAGGAATTTTTGCAATCACATGGAATTCCAGTGGCGCCATTTTGCGTGGTGCGATCAGCGGAAGAACTTGTTGGAGCGAAAAAAATTTTACAAGCAGATACGATTTTAAAAACAGCAACGCTGGGGTACGATGGAAAAGGGCAAGTCGCAATCAAGGCAGGAGCTAGTTCAGAAGAGCTGAGTCAAGCCTGGGATTCGTTGCGCACAGAGCGTGCTGTCTTAGAAAAAAAAGTAAAATTTCAAGCAGAAGGCTCCATCATCGTCGCGCGCTCGAGAAGAGGAGAGATCGCCGCTTTTCCGCCGCAAGAAAATGAACATGTGCGTGGCATCCTCGATGTTTCACGCGCGCCGGCTCGTTTTTCCAAAAAAGTTTTGGATCAAGCCGAGTCCTTAGGAAAAAAAATTGCTGAGTCACTTAATGTAGTGGGATTGATCACGGTGGAATTTTTTGTGCTTCCTGATGAAACGATCATGGTCAATGAATTAGCGCCTCGTCCTCACAACTCTGGGCATCACACCATCGAATCCTCTGCGACCAGTCAGTTTGAACAAGCGGTGCGCGCCGTGACAGGAGCTCCGCTTGGTTCGACGAAGTTGATACAAACAGCGATCATGCTCAATCTGTTAGGAGATTTGTGGAAAACCGGAGAGCCTGATTGGAAGCCGTTCCTAGACCAACCGAATATTTTCTTGCACCTCTATGGAAAAAAAGAGGCAAAGCCTGGACGCAAAATGGGCCATGTGACGTTTGTGGGGGAAAAATTCACAGAGATGGAATCGACAGAAGGGATGAAAAATTTTTTAGAAACGCAGGGGCCTTTTTGTAACTAATGAATAAACAAAATTGCAATGGCAACAGCTGCTAAAATAAAACCCCAATATTCAAAACGAAGAAAAAGGAGTGAGTGAATTCTTTTTAGTTCAATTTCTTTTCCTGTTATTTTATCAATTACAATTCTACCAGGCCTGGTATTTAAATACCGGCCTAAAAAATAGACAGCAATTGCAGCTAGAAATAATGCAATGCTTTTAGTCCACATATGACTTTGATAAAAAGTATCATCTTGTAAAACTGTAACGATGCCTTGCACTAACATTATGGCTGCGCTGGTAATAAAAATTACGAGTATTCCCCAACCTCTCCAGATAATCATACGATGCGTAGTGTAACAGAATAAATGTTTATGAAAAATAAAATTGATGTGTATTTTTTAATTAGGATATTTTCAACCCCTCAACCTTTCAACTTTTCAACAGCTGCGAAGCAGCGCTCAACTTTTTTATGAACAACTCTATTCAAGAACTCGATCGACGGGTGCAACAAGCGGGTGCTTGGGTCCATCCTTTAATGCAGGAAGTGAGTCGTGTAGTGATTGGACAACAAGGCCTCGTGCAGAGCCTTCTCATGGGATTACTCAGTAATGGGCATGTGTTGCTCGAAGGTGTTCCGGGATTAGCCAAGACCTTGACGGTGCGCACGCTGGCAGCTTGTGTTAATGCCTCGTTCCAGCGTTTGCAATTTACGCCCGATCTTTTGCCAGCGGATTTGATTGGAACATTGATTTACAACCCGCGCGAGACGATGTTTACCACGCGAAAGGGCCCCATTTTTGCGAATCTCATTTTGGCGGATGAAATCAACCGTGCTCCCGCTAAGGTGCAGAGCGCTTTGCTCGAAGCCATGCAAGAACATCAAGTGACGATCAGTGAAGAAACTTTTCCGTTGCCCGACCCGTTTTTGGTTTTGGCAACGCAGAATCCGCTGGAGCAAGAGGGAACCTATCCACTTCCAGAAGCACAACTCGATCGTTTTATGCTCAAGGTTGTGGTTGGCTATCCAAGCCGCAAGGAAGAGCGCGCAATCCTCGATGCGATGGCTACTTCCTCGCCACGTCTCGGAGTAAGCCAAGTTATTTCTAAAGATCAAATTTTAGAAGCTCGCGAAGTAGTGAATCAAATTTATGTTGATGACAAAGTCAAAGATTACATCGTCGATCTTGTCTGGGCGACGCGGGAGCCCGCAGCCTACAAATTAAAATTAGACGGCATGATTCGATATGGCGCGTCGCCGCGTGCCACGATTTATTTGACCCTGGCCGCGAAAGCGCATGCCTTCTTGCACGGGCGTGGGTACGTGACCCCGCATGATGTGAAGTCAATTGGAGTGGAAGTCTTGCGGCACCGCATTGCGGTGAGTTACGAAGCTGAAGCCGAGTCGATCACTTCGGAAGACATCATCGGAAAAGTTTTTGCTGGGCTTGCTGTGCCGTAGGCACGGCAGAAGATAGAAGATAGAAGATTGGATAAAGACCTACGGTAAATCAAAATTTCATTTTTGTCTGCGCTAGCAGACCACAACTCCTATCTCCTATCTTCCATCTCCCATCTTCTAACAAATATGAAAACTTCTTCAGAAATTCTACGCAAGATGCGACGGATTGAGTTGCAGACGAAGAGGCTCGTCGAGTCTTCCTTTGCAGGGCAATATCAGAGCGTCTTCAAAGGACGTGGGATGAATTTTGAAGAAGTGCGCCCTTACACGCCTGGAGATGAAATTAGGACGATTGATTGGAATGTGACGGCACGAACCGGTGAGCCTTACATTAAAAAATTTAATGAAGAACGCGAAGTCACTGTGATGATTTTGCTCGATGTGAGTGCTTCGGGAAATTTTGGAAGTGTGAATGAAAGTAAACGAGAGGTTGCCGCAGAAGTGGCTGCTCTCCTTGCTTTCAGCGCTATTTACAACAACGACAAAGTTGGGCTGATTCTTTTTTCAGACCAGATTGAACTTTTTATTCCTCCTAAAAAAGGGCGACAACATCATTTGAGGCTCATTCGAGAAATGTTTTTCTTTCAGCCAAAAAGTCGCAAGACCGATATCAAGCAAGCGCTTGAATTTTTGAACAAAATCCTCACACGGCGTGCGATTGTTTTTGTGATCTCTGATTTTTTTGACGGTGATTTTTCGCGACCTTTGACAGTAGCAGCAAAACGGCACGATATGATTGCGCTCCCTATCATTGATCCGGTAGAAGAAGATTTTCCCAATGTCGGGGTGATAACCCTTCAAGATCCGGAGACGGGCGAACATATCGAGATCAACACAGCAGCGCCTTCTTTTCGTGCCAACTATCAACAAGAAGTTGAAGAAAAAAAGAAAAAATTAATTCATCTTTTTGGTTCACACCATGTCGATACTGTCCCGCTTCGAACCGATGAAGATTACTTGCCGATCCTTCGTTCTTTTTTTGCGCATCGTGAGCGGAGGAGATGAAAAAGAAAATTAAACGGAAAAGAATAAAAAATATTTAAAAAATGAATAGCCGCAAAAGAACGCAAAGAACGAAAAAAATGATTATTTTACCTTGCTTGTTTTCCCTGCATTCCAAATTAGCCTGTAACCGTCGTTAAAGAATATGTTATCAATTCGATTTCTTTCTTTGCGTTCTCTGTGTTCTTTTGCGGCTATTCTTCAGCCTGGTTCTCCAGCTCCGCTCCACGACATCGTGGGCCCTGTTCCCTTTTTTCCCTACACGACATCGCAGATTGTCGTTGCTGTTGCGATTCTTTTTTTGTTGTTGGGTGGTCTTGGATATTTCATTTGGAGAAGCCGTCGCAAGCGTCCACTCACGCGTAGAGAAGCGATGCTCCAAGCTCTTGCTGAGATGAAGAAAGAGCTCATGATTGGGAGCGATCACGATTTTGGAATTCGTGTTTCAACATTACTTCGAAATTATTTGGGTGAGGTTTTTGGTCTTGCTGCACCCCGTCAGACGACGGAAGAGTTCTTGAAGTCACTACAAGGGCAGAAGCGCTTTTCTTTGGCGGAGCAAGAAGCATTGAGTGATTTTCTGCGGCAGTCCGATGTTTTGAAATTTGCTCAGGGAGTGGCGGAGGCAGAGGAACGCTTGATCTTGATTCAGGCTGCAGAAAAATTTGTTCAAAAGGGAATGGAGGAGGAGGGATGAGTGTTTGGTTTCATCAGATTTCTGTGAGTCATTGGCTTCTTGCTTTGGCCAAAGTAAGTAATTGGGTTCCCTCCTTCGCGGGGACAAGGTTTTCTTTTGCTCATCCTTGGTTTTTATTGGGGCTGCTCCTCTTGCCGCTCCTCAGCTTATTGCAAGGAGGAAGAGGTGGAGCGGGGCTTCTTTTTTCATCAACGAGCTTAGTTGCCAAAGTGGCAAAAGTTCATCGGTCGGCTGCAGGGGGTCTATTGCTGACATTAATGTATGGAGCGATTGCGTCACTCATCATTGCCTTGGCGCGACCACAATGGAGCAATACCACAACACACATTCAAGCAAGCGGTATTGATATTATGATTGTACTCGATGTTTCGGGATCGATGGCAACACAAGATTATGTGATTGGCGGCCAACGTGCGAGCCGCTTGGAAGCAGTAAAACAAGTGACACAACAATTTATTGAAGGTCGTCCGAATGATCGCATGGGTATCATTGCTTTCGCGGGGCGTCCTTATTTGGTCAGCCCCATTACGCTTGATCACGATTGGCTCATTCAAAATCTCGATCGTATTCAACTCGGGCTAGTAGAGGATGGAACGGCGATTGGCTCTGCGCTTGCCTCTGCAGCTTCTCGTTTAAAGAACAAGGAAGCGAAAAGTAAATTGATTGTTCTTTTGACCGATGGAGCTAACAATGCTGGAAAGGTAATGCCATTGACTGCTGCTGAGGCTGCTAAGGCCCTTGGAATCCGCATCTATACGATTGGAGCTGGGAGTAATGGGCCTGTTTCAATTCCAGTGCGTGATCCTTTTGGAAGAGTGGTGATGCAAAAGGTGACCTTTGATTTTGACGAAAAATTATTGGAAGAGATCGCAAAAATTGGAGATGGAAAATATTTTCGTGCTGCTGATGAAGCTTCCTTACAAAAAACATTCCAAGAAATTGATCATCTTGAAAAAAGTTCTGTGACGCTTGATAAAAAAGTCGATGTGAAAGATTTTTTCTGGTGGTTTTTGGCGTTGGCGCTCTTGTTGCTAACGCTAGAAATGATTTTATCGCAGACGAGGTGGAATAAAATTCCATAGAGCTAAAGCTCAGGCTATAGGCTGTAGAATTTTCTGCTCGAAACACAAATTAAAAAGTAAATTAAAATTCATCCGTGGAAAATTTTATCTTTTGCCGAAGGCGTTATTTTAACCTACAGCCTACAGCCTACAGTCTATAGCCTTTCTGTTTCTTTGCTTTAATATGACTCTCGAACACGCACTCAACTTCGGCCATCCAGCCTTCCTCTGGGCTCTCCTGGCCTTGATTCCGTTAGCTTTTCTTTTTTGGAGGGCGCATCGGCGCCGCGAGCAGCTTCTAGCTAAGGTTGTGGCGCTACGCCTTCGAGCTTGGTTGCTCTCTTCCGTGAGTCCTTGGAGACGAGCTGGCCGTTCAATTTTGTTGTTCTTGGCTTGGGGAGCTCTTGCCTTTGCTCTAGCTGAGCCTCGATGGGGCTATGAAGAAAAAAAAGTGGTCTCTCGTGGACGCGATGTGATATTGGCCATTGACACTTCTCGCAGCATGTTAGCTACCGATGTAACGCCGACGCGTTTGGCACGAGCAGAACTTTTAGGGCAAGACGTGCTTGATTTATTGCCAGGAGATCGCATTGGTTTGATCGCTTTTGCAGGCGATGCGTTTTTGCAGGCGCCAATGACATTAGATCACAACGCAGTGACGGCCTCGCTTGCAGAGTTAGACACAACACTCATTCCAAAAGGAGGGACCAATATTTCAGAGGCAATTAAAACCGCAGAGATTGCTTTTGGAAAAGGAGAAGGAACAAGTCGAGCCTTAATCATTATGACCGACGGTGAAGATTTAGAAGAGGATGCTATCGGAACAGCTAAAGAAGCCGCTGCGCAAGGGATTAAAATTTTTACAATTGGGATTGGCTCCGCTGCAGGATCACTCATTCCTATAAAAAATGAAAATGGAGGAACTGATTTTGTGCGTGATGAGCGCGGAAAGCCAGTGCTTTCAAAATTAGATGAGGCGCGATTAAAAGAAATTGCTCAGGTCACCGGAGGCTTTTATGAACCTTTTAGCTCTCAAGCAGCACGGACGATTGTTGAAAAAGGAATTATTCCACTTGAAGCCGGAATGACCGGCGAAATGAGCGCGAGAAAGCCGATTGAGCGCTATGAAATTCCAGCAAGCATGGCGCTATTTTTTTTACTATTTTCCATTTTATTAGCAACAGTACGGTGGAGATTACCTGTTAGGAAAATATTCATCTTTGGAATTTTCCTTTTGGTAGTGCAGGGTGTTCAGGCAACTCCTGGCATCCAAGAGTATCAACAAGGCAACTATGAAGCAGCGCTTCAAAGTTTTGAGCAGCGTCTCCAAAAAATTCCTTCCTCTCCCGAAGTTCGATTTGATGCAGGAACAGCCGCTTATAAAAAAGGAGATTATCAAAAAGCAGAAAATTATTTTACTAGTGCTATGACGGCTTCTGAGCCGAAATTGCAAGAGGCGGCAACCTACAATCTCGCTAATACCTTGGTTCGCGCTGGGGAGCAGCAGCAAGATCGTTCCATCAAACTTTCTGATTGGAAAAATGCGTTACAACATTATGAGACTGTTCTCAAACAAGATCCAAATAACAAAAATGCGAAAGAAAATCGTGATCTTGTGAAAAAGCTGATCGACGATTTAGAAAAAAAGCAGGATGAAAAGACCCCACCACAAAACAAAAGCCAACAACAACAGCAACAACAAGACCAGTCACAGCAACAGAATAAAAACCAGAACCAGCAGCAGCAACAGCAGCAGGATAAAAATCAACAAAATCAAAACCAAAATCAATCTCAGCAGCAGCAACAGCAAGATCAACAGCAAGATCAACAGCAAGATCAACAGCAACAGCAGAACCAAAGCCAGCAGCAGCAACAACAAAACTCCTCTGCGCAGCAGCAGGGATCTAGTTCTTCATCGCAACAAAATCAGAATCAAAATCAGCAACAGCAACCTCAGCAGAATCAAGGCCAACAACAGAACCAGCAGCAGGATAAAAATCAACAAAATCAAAACCAAAATCAATCTCAGCAACAACAAGAGCAAAACACTCAGAATCAATCATCCCAACAGAACCAACAACAACCGCAACAACAATCCGGCGGTTCTTCGCCAACAACGCCGCGACCCACACCTGGTGAAAAAAAGAGCGGAGCTCTTCAAGAGGCCGGACAAGGTGGAGAGCAGCCAGCAGTTTCTGCGGGAGAAGAGAAAGAAGAAAAGGAAGGGAATGGAATGTCCCGTCGTCAAGCGGAAGTGCTTCTTCGTTCTGTGCAAGAAGAAGAGCAGCAAGTAAAATTCCAACAGAGACGCAATTCGGAGGAGGTCACGAAAGATTGGTAGGCGCGATTCCATGGCGCTGTAACGAGTGATTTTAAAATTGAAACAAAATCAGTTTTTAGAAATTCATATTTTGGTAAGATCGGTTTTTAAGTTTATGCTTAACAGTATTAATCTCCTTTTAGGGAAAATGATTTTCAAACAAAAGTGGTTCTTGCCAGTTGCCCGTAACTCGTTACTCGTTACGGTTTTTTTTGCTAGCAGTTGTCTCGCTTCCGCCTCGTCGGTCAACGCGACAGCTGCACTCTCGCGCAATCGTGTTGCTGCGGGAGA
>VHCR01000054.1 GCA_016871655.1 Verrucomicrobiota bacterium | reverse complement strand
CGCAGTGAAGATGAATGAGACATATGGTTCGCTTTTTAAATTGCCAGAGCCAAAAATCAAGGAAGAGACAGCAACTGTTCCAGGTCTTGATGGAGCCAAGATGAGCAAGAGTTATGGGAACACGCTCCCACTTTTCTTAGAAGAAGCAGTGATGCGGAAAAAAGTGATGTCGATTAAGACCGACTCGACTCCGGTCGAAGCTCCCAAGCCGATAGAAAATTCTGTCATCTTAGATCTTTATCAGCACGTGGCCTCGCCTGTTGATTACAACGCCATGAAAGCTTCCTTCCAAGCGGGTGGCAACGGTTATGGTGTTTACAAAAAACAACTCTTCGATGGAATTTGGGAATATCTAGCCCCAATGCGAGTGAGACGTGAAGAAATTCTCCGTGACCCTAGTTACGTGGATGCCGTTTTAAAAGAAGGGGCTGAAAAGGCCAATCTCATTGCCAATCAAGTGCTGGAGCGAGTTAGAGAGGCTGTTGGATTGAGATGATTCCTTGCTGCGAAGCAGCGAGTTGGTTGCGGGGGTAGGATTTGAACCTACGACCTTCAGGTTATGAGCCTGACGAGCTACCGGGCTGCTCCACCCCGCGTCAATTGGAGATAAAATCTACTTCAAGAAAAGAAAAACCACAAGGTGTTTTTTCTAAGAGTGTAATTTTTATGACCAAAGATAAGAAATGGGAATAGCATGCAAATTTTTTCCAAAAGGAATGATCTCGCTTCCCGTGTAGAGAATGATGCCGCGGATCCAGCGTTTACCAGCGAGTGCTGAGAGTGTTTGCAATCCACGGACGTCTTTTGCTGTTAACGTCGCGCCAGCTTTGATTTCAATGCCGACGAGACGACCGTTCTGATCTTCCAAAAGCAAATCAACTTCTTGTCCCGAAGCGGTGCGCCAAAAATAAAATTCTGGTTTTTGTTTGCTCCACGTTGCTTGCTTGAGCAATTCCATGAAAACAAAATTTTCCATGACGCTTCCCGCAAGGCTAGGATCAAGCATCAATCGGTCTGTCGTTAATCCCAGCATGTGAGCGAGAAGCCCCGTGTCAGTGAGATAGGGTTTGGGTGTTTGAATGATGCGCTGTCCCAAATTGGTTGACCAAGGACGGAGCAACTGCACAAGAAAAGTTGCCTCGAGGAGAGTGAAGTAACGTTTCACCGTTGTTTGCGGTAGCATCAGCGATCGTCCGAGATCTGTAAAATTAAGGAGGCCTCCCGAACGTGCCGCTGTAGCTGCCAGCAGGCGTGGCAGTGCATTCAAGTCGGCGATATCAGAAAAATTACGAACGTCTCGTTGGAGAATAGTTGTGAGATATGATTTGAACCACGCTCTGCGCCGCGCTGGAACTGTTCGTGTAATGAGGGGTGGGTAGCCGCCTGTTAAAATTTTTTCAAACAAAGCAGTGTGATTGATTTTTTTTGAAATCGGTTGTGTGAGGAAGTGCGGCTTGTTAGAAAAAAGAGGGTCGATGAAATCTTCTTTTTTGTGCTGCAGCTCTCCCTGTGAAAAAGGCCAGAGTGTTAAAATTTCGATACGCCCCGCAAGCGAGTCGGAAAGCTGGGGTAAGAAGAGAACGTTGGCAGAGCCTGTGAGCAAAAATCGTCCTGGCTGTCGATGGCGATCAATAGAGGCCTTGATGCAGGAAAAAATTTCTGGGACATGTTGAACCTCGTCAAGAGTGACTTTTTCAGGTAAACCTGCAATGAATCCCTCGGGATCATTTTTTGCTGCGGTCACAAAACTCGGTTGATCAAAGGTTAGATAATGTCTCCCTTGTTTGAGAATTTCTGGAGCTTGTGTGAGCGTGCTTTTTCCAGCTTGTCGCGGTCCATTGATGAGGACTGCGGGAGTATCGGTGAGGGCCGTAAAGACTTCATTCAATAAATTCCGAGATTTCATATGGCTGATAATCAACCATGAGATGGCTGATAATCAACCACAAAATAGCTGATAATCAACCGTGAGATGGCTGATAATCAACCACGTAATTTTTAGAATTATTTAATTTCCAGTGAAATGCACCTTCTTTACTTTGTTTAATGAGGTGTTTGAAAAGTTTAGGGTTATCACGTTTTTGGAGTGTTCGTTCGTGCAGTCCTGAGGCTCCACAGCAAAAAAGCTTTCCGTATCCTTTGTATGCTCTCGGATGGCCAATCAAACGCTCAGCCCCTGCTTGCGACGATGGTGGGTGATGGCGTGAAAAAGCGAGATAGCTGTAGGGGAGGCTCCGCAAGTCGATTCCAAGTTGATGAGAGACCTCATGCCAAAAAGGAGATTGGAAAACTTCCGTTGGAGGTGGAGCAAAAAAATGACACCAATGCCGCTCGTTCTCTGGTTGCAACATCGGGCAAGAAAGCGCATGCGTGCAGGGAGCAATGAGTTGGTGGCCTGCTTGGAGAAAAATATTTCTAACCTCGCTTAATTTACGACTGATGTTGTGGGATCCTGGTTCCACCCAGATAATTTCATCAACGGTGGCGGCTTTGGAGGCGAGCTCCGTGGCTTCTTGTTCTGATAACTCACCCAAGACATGACTGAGGAGGAGTAGAGTTGATGTTGGAAAAGGAGATTCAAAAGGCTGAATATTGCTCTCGATTCCATACTGAGAGAGTTGTTGCTTTGCAAAATCAAGTGCTAAGGAAGATTGATCGACGAGTGTTACTTGCTGGATGCCGCTCCATGGTGTGACTTGACGTGATGCAATTCCGGTGCCGCAGCCCCAATCAATAATTTTATCGGATTGTGGTTTCCATCCCGTTCGGGTTAGACTTTCCAATACAGCATTCCACTTCCAACCAATTCGTGCTGCAAAGACGAGATCATAAAGTTCTAAATCTTTCTTGCTCGACCAATAATTTTCTGAAGCATCACCCAGAAAGCGATCGCGCAATTTTCGTAACCTCTGCCAATCATCATTTGTCAGTTTCATAAAAAATTTCATATGAGCGAGCAAACACCCTTTTCATTACAAGATGCTGATCTCAGTTCGCTCTTTCGTCCAGCCTGGACAAAAGAAGAAGAGCGGCAACATTCTTTTTCATCTCGTCGTGAGAATGAAGAAAAAAAAGAACCGCGATCTTTTTCAGGAAAAAAGAAAGTGAGAAAACATTTTTCTCGGGAAGAGTCTTTCCCTAAAAAACCAGAGCCTCCTCGCCTTGCTGTTCTTGTCGGATGGGCGATCCAAGTGCTTCCCGAGGCTCGGGGTCTCGATGAAATGGCGAAGCAGATTCGCAAAGAGATGAAAGCTTATTCGATTTTTGAATTGGCGAGACTCCTTTTACAAAAACCGCAACGTTATCATATCAAATTGAGTCAGCGCAGAGGAGAGGAGGCGACATCGCTCTTTCAATGTCAGATTGATGAGACCTTGTGGCTTAGTGAAAAAGAAGCCGTGGCTCATGCTTTTTCTCAATATCGTGATCGTTATTATCGCATGGAACGCATCGCAACAGAGCCTCCGAAGGGGGTATACAAAACGATTGGAGTCTGTGGGATGAGTCAAACGCTCTTAGGGCCTCCTAATCATCATGAGTACCAAAATAAAATTAGACGCCTTCATGCCGAGCGATTTTCTCACATTCCGTTTGAAGTTTTTAAAAGTCGAATTCAGATGAGTCATGATGAAGCTTTACTCGAACGATGGAAGGTGGAGCAAAGTTCTCAAGAGATTTTTTATCTCCTCGTTCCCACAATAGAAGGAGCAGAAGAAAAAATAGGATCGCTTGCCGAAGCTGAGGAGCATTTCACAAAAACAATCGCTCCTTCTATTGTCAAAAAAATTGAGGAAGAAGTCATTCTTTCTTCTCCAGTAGCATGGCAGCAATCTGCTGTTGCCGTGCGACGTCTGATGGAGCAGGAAGTCGAGTCTTTAAAGCGTTTTCCACTCTCTTTTTCACAGGAAGTGGGACAGGCTTTGATAGCAAGAGGACTTTCGATTTTTAAAGCTCACGAAAATATCGTTTACGTTTCAATCGCTCGTCCACGCTCTTTTCATAAGGGAGAGCAAGCTGTCTCGGATTCCGTAAAGCGTTTGTTGGAAGTGTTAAAATTACATTCCACAGTCCCCCGTCCAGAACAATGGAAAGCTTTATTAGCATCTCGTTCTTCTGAGCAGACGCCGGAAGAGCATGAGTCCACTCTACTCAAAGATCTTTCCTGGCTCTTGCACGAAGGCTATGTTGTGAACTATGCCTCGCGAGGTTTTGAAGTAATTTAATTTCCCATCAAAATGCCATCATGCGCAATGTTGCTCGGGCGATGGTAGTAGTCAGTTTGCTTTTTGAGCGTTGAGACCCATCCATCCATGTTCTGAAATTGACTCCGTGAGATCGTGATGAGTGTTGTGTGGCGATCGTTTAAGAAAGTAAATACCATGCCAATTTGTGGATTAGCAGCAAGCGTATCAGCGAATGAGAGTGTTGTGGAATTAGGGTAGGCAGATTTCAGGCTGTTTGCTTCAGCAGCATAGCCTGGCCGTGTAGCTGGAGAAGCGGTTTTCCATTGGAGATGATATTTATCGTTGAGATAGCTAGAGAGTTCAATCGATGTAGGATTGGCGCGCCAAAGGTTAAAAAGATATTGCGCATCAGAGGATGGAACTGTGGTGATGACCTGATGCATTTGTTCCTCTAGAGAAATGGCAAACTGAAAATCTCCAGGGTTGCCATAGCAGACAACAGGACTATCGGTGCCAAGATACTTTTGTTGGAGAGCATCCAAGGATGTTTCTGACTGAGGAGCATTAATGTCCGACAAAAACGTGCAATACTCAGCAGCAAAGACAGGTTTTTCAAAAGTTCCAATCGGGTAATTTGCCGCAGCAGTTGGTGGTGTTACGGGATTGTCAATTGGTAGAGGATTGTTGAGAGTAGGAGTTTTTTCAGTTGGTGGAGGGTTGTTGGGAGTAGGAGTGGTGTCAGTTGGTGGAGGATTATCAGCAATAGGAAATGCTGAAATGGGGTATATGGGAATAGAAGGAATGTCAGGTGTGTTTGAGGTTTGAGCTGAGAGCGAGCTGATAAGGGCAAGAAGAGCAACAAGAGGAGAGAGGAATTTTTTCATAGGAAATTAACTGATAAAGATAATTAACCGCAAAGAAGGAAAAGAACGCAAAGAAAAAGTTAAAAATTCTGAAATACGTGACGATGGCGAGCACCGGAATGACGCCGTCATTTGTCTCATCAGTAGAATTTAATACACTATACAATGCACTAGGCACGAGGATGCGCTGTTTGATATGCTGCCTTCAAACGCTCCGTCGTCACATGCGTATAAATTTGAGTTGTTGTCAAACTTGCATGACCGAGGAGTGATTGAACACTGCGTAGATCAGCACCACGATCGAGGAGGTGTGTGGCGAACGAGTGTCGGAGAGCGTGAGGGCTGAGTGTTGTTGGAAGGCCAGCTTCGCGAAGATATTTTTTCAGCATGAGCCAAACTGCTGTTGTGCTGAGGCGCTTACGGCTTTTATTGATGAAGAGAGGCCCTTGGTCGATTTTCGCTAAATGACGATAGTGAGAAATTGCTTCTAGCGCTATTTTTCCAACGGGAACGATTCGTTCCTTGGAGCCTTTTCCCATGACGCGTACCGTTTCACCGAGGGCATCGAGATCGTTAAGATTCAGTCCGAGTAATTCTGAGAGACGCAATCCCGAAGAGTAAAAAAGTTCCAAGATCGCCATGTCGCGAGCCTTCATCCAAGAGGGTGCCTGTTGTGTTTTTTCTTTTTGAATCGGCGTTTCTAAAAGCGTTGTGACTTGAGGAATCGTGAGAAAATGAGGAAGTGATTTTTCGAGTTTGGGAAGTGAGATCTGTTTGAGAAGATTGCTTGGAACGTAGGAGCGTTCGGTAAGATAATTAAAAAAACTTCGAAGCGCCGCAAAGCGTAGGCGGATCGTGGCTCGCGAGGCATTGGCTTTCATCAACTCCAAAAGATAAGAGCGAAAGCTGTCTGCGGTTTTTTCTTTCCAGGAGGACCCTGGTTGAAAAATTCGAAAATGTTCGAGTGATTGGCGATAGGCGCGTAAAGTTTGAGGTGAGTAAAGACGGCCTGTAGCGAGATAATCCAAGAATTCTTCGGTCCAGGGATCAGATGAGAGGGAGGGTGATGCGGGCGTAGAAGAATTTTTCATCGCTAATTCTTTGTGATCATCGCATATTTTTTAAGATCTATGAACAACGAACTACATCCAAGTCATAAGACTATTGGATTCTTACGCCGAGGCTACTCTTCAACGGGAGGCGCTGAGGCTTATTTGAAGCGCCTCGCAGAGGGGTTGCGGCAAGAAGGTTATCGTGTGGTTTTGTTGGGAACAGGAGAGTGGCCGCCTGAAGAATGGCCCGGAGGAGAAGTTGTGACATTGCCTCAAAAAAAATTGCGTGATTTTGGAAAGGGTGCTCTTCGTGTGAAAAAAGAAAAAAAGATCGACCTGCTTTTTTCTTTCGAGCGCATTCCTGGCTGCGATATTTTTCGTGCTGGTGATGGTGTCCATGCGGCGTGGTTGAAACGACAGGCTGCAGCTGAGTCGTGGTGGCGTGGCTTGCTCAAAAAATGGATGCCAAAGCATCGTGAGATTCTTCAACTTGAACGAGAACTTTTTTCTTTCGAGAGAAAAACTAAAATCATTGCGAACTCGCAAATGGTTGCGCGTGAAATCATCGAACGCTTTTCAATTTCCTCCAATCGCATTGTTGTCATTCCCAATGGCGTTCCAACACCAACTCCAATCACATTCGAGCAACGAGTGGCTCTTCGAAAAAAATGGGGAATGAAGGAGAACGAATGCGTCGTGCTTTTTGTGGGCTCTGGATGGAAACGAAAGGGCTTGGAAACCGCTCTGCAGGCTGTGGATAGGGTAGGTGGCAGTATGAGTCTTTGGGTCGCTGGAAAAGGAAAACTTCGTCACAAGCCATCTGCGGCTCTGAAGTTAGTAGGATCCATCAAAGATCTCTCGCAGCTCTATGCGGCTGCCGATCTTTTTATTTTACCGACGGTCTACGATCCTTTTTCGAATGCCTCGCTTGAGGCGCTTGCTGCGGGCCTCCCTGTGATCACGTCCGGAGCGAACGGCTGTTCTGAAATTTTAAAGCCTGAGCATGGAAGTATCATTACTGATCCTCACGATGTGAAGGCTTTTGCAATGGCATTAAAGCAGTGGCAGCGACGTTTGGGGAATCCTCATGATTCAGAAAAAATTCGTCACGCTTGTGCTGCACGAGGGGCTGAGTTTAGCATTGAGAAAAATGTTCAAGAAACGCTTCAACTTATTGAGCAGGCCCTAAATCAAGCGTCGTAAAAACGGGGCAGTGATCGCTGGCCTCATTCCAAAAGGCTGGGCGGGCGATGGCAGAGTGGTCTTCTTCGATTCTTTTTTTGAGAACATCATTCACTATGATGTAGTCAATGCGAGAATATTCATCGGCCTCTTTCCAATATTCGGTCCATGTTTCTCCGCGATCGTCATGAAGACTTAAGGCTGTGAGGACGACAGGAGTGCCAGATTCTCCCAACATGGTTTTCATCGCGAGAGAATTTTTAGTGTCATTAAAATCTCCCATGATAAGTAACGATGTGGTCGGATCGCTTGCTAAGATGGCCTCAATTTTTTTTCGTAAGGCAGCTGTTTCTGCGGCGCGAAAAGTAAACTGAGAATATTCCGGAACGGGAATTTTTGATTTCAAGTGTACGCAGAGAACACGGAGTTTGAGGCTAGAAGGAAGCAAGATGGTGACATCAATAAAACCGCGCGAACTATAAAAAGTTTTTCCTTGGACTTGAATTGGAATAAAGCCTTCCGAATGACGCTCCACAATAGGAAAGCGGCTGAGCAAGGCAACGTGACGTTGCTTGTCAGCTCCTTGAAGATATTCGGTGTCGCTGAAAGTCATGCCAGCTTCTTGAGCGCGTCGTATCAGATCACTCAGCTGGCGTTGATCGCCGATTTCCATCAGCCCAAGGATGTCGGGGTGAATAGTGGAGAGCATTTTTATGACAGCCTCTTTTTCCGCGACAGGCTTTCCTGCGCTGCTCCGATAATGGCCGTCGATCCAACGCGGCATCATTAAATAATTCTCAACGTTGTAGGAAGCTACAACAATTTCACTCGAAGGAGAGGTTGTTGGTGTTGGAACTTGAGCAATCGAGGGGGAAAAAGCCAGGCAGAAGGAGGCCCAGCAGCCTAAAC
>VHCR01000053.1 GCA_016871655.1 Verrucomicrobiota bacterium | reverse complement strand
ATAAGATGTTAAAAAAAAGTAGGTTGCTTTTCACGGGGAGAAGTATTCCTAGCAGCAAGTTGTCTCATAAAAAAGAAAAATTCAGCATCACGCTTTTATTTTTGATTCATAAGGTGTAAACTTTTGGATCTTGAAAATCATCGATCGTTATCTTCTTTCTGCCATCGGCGTTGCCACCGGTCTCGGTGTGGCCTTGCTGAGTCTTGTGCTAGTTTTGGGAAATGTTTTTAAGGAGATGCTTGACTTGCTTATTAATCACAATATGCCACTGAGTATCATCTTTTCCTTCATGGCATTTCTCCTTCCTTTTTCGATGACCTTTACGATTCCGTGGGGTTTCCTGACGGCGCTCCTTTTAGTTTTTGGACGCCTCTCGGCCGATAATGAACTGATTGCGATGCGTGCAGTTGGAATTAGTTTTACGAGAGTCTGTCGGCCTGTTTTGTGGAGTGCTTGTGGGTTAGCGCTTATGTGTCTTTGGATCAACCTGGAAGTGGCTCCCAGAGCGGAACAGGCAATGATGGAAGATCTTTATAGGGTAGCAACGAGTAATCCCATTTCTATTTTTCAGAGTGACGAAGTCGCTGATCAATTCCCTGATCGGCGTGTTTACGTTGGAAAGAGAGAAGGAGAGACATTAAAAAATCTTTTGGTTTTTGAATTAGACGGAGGACGCATTTCAAAAGTTGTTTTTGCAAAAGAAGGTCATCTTGCCGTCGACAAACCAAATGCACGACTTTTGTTAAAGTTGCAAGATGCGCGATTTGAAGAGCGCGATCAAAGTAATCCAAATGATTTTTCAAAAATTCATCAAGGAATCATGATGAAGTCGGGGGTTTTTCCAATGTCATTGAAACAGCTTTTCCAACAGAAAATGCGAGGACGACATTTGAATTCATATCGGCTTTCCGAGTTGCTGTCAGAACTTAAAAAAGAGACACCGCAACATTTGCAGCTCCTCGTAGAACTGAATAAGCGCTTTTCCATCGCTTTTGCAGCGATTGCCTTTGCTCTCATTGCTGTTCCGCTTGGAATTACGGCTCATCGCAAAGAAACTTCAGCAGGATTTGCGCTGAGCATTGTGGTCGCATTTGGATATTTCTTTTTTATTATTATAGCCGATACCTTTCGTGCTAATCCAAATGCTCATCCTGTTTTTTTAATCTGGCTGCCAAATATTTTATTTACGGCATTAGGAATTGTCTTGTTTAGGAGATTGTTGAAGAAATAAGAATTGTTAAAATCTGGCTTAATGGTGATTTCTAAAGTATCAATATCAGTGAGCGAGATCTGAACTTTTCGCTTCACAGGGCGCCAGACATCAGAGAAAGGAAAGCTATAGGAATTACTGTGTTCAGAAATATACCGTCCCCATTGGTTATAAAATGGTCTGATCGGCTGCGCAAATTCAAAAGCCTTAGGAGAGAGCCACCATTCACAGCTGGGACTAATATTGAATGGAAGTCCTGTTGCAGGATTGGTGGTCGTACTTCCAATAAACCCTAAATTAAAACCAGCGACAGTATCTCGTACAACCGCTGAATAAACATCATTTTGGCCAATGCTGGCAGGAACATCATCAACGAAATAGGCAGGATTACATCCATAAATGCCTTGGAGGAGGTCATTATAAAGAATTTTAATTGTGTGGTCGCCTCCGACCATATCCGCTCCACCTTGAAGAAGAAGATCTCCATTATCAGCAATGCTGCCAAAAAAAGAATATTCTTGGCTTTGAGTCTGCGGAGTGTCCCCATCATGCCAGTAGTGATCTTGAATCTGAAATGGTAGAGGGGCTGCTTTAACAGAATCAATGTAATCCTTCATAGAAGGATAAAGATCAGAAATATTATCGCTGTTGGGTGGACCAAGAACGCGTAGGAATTTTCCTCTTTCCCTAATGACAGCCTGAGGATTGCTATCGGTGAGTTGGGCGAGGTTTTCTGCCATGGTTTCTCCATCCACGCTAAGATCTAGAGTGTTAACCAAAGTGCCATTTTTATAGGTTTTTAAACAAAGAGGGATTGAAAAGAAATCGATGATTGTTAAATTAGCAACACTGTAAGGATTGTTGGGTTGATATGTTAGTTCGATTTTATCAAATCGAGTATGATAGCTTGAGATAGATGGATTATTGGGTTCGGGTGGCTGGTTGGGATTATTCAGCGGCTCTCCCAGCGAAAAAAAGATTCTTCCTCCGACATTATAGTCAAGGTTGATTCCATTTTTTGCCTCAGCAAAAGAATAGGAATTTCTAGCAATTAATGGTTCGCCGTTAATTGTTCCCGATAAATTATTCGGGTCACTCTCGAAGCGTAGAAAAGTATTGGAGTCATTAAAATCAGTATTCTGATTAATGACTTGAATGTTGATCTGTGCTAGAGCAACAGCAGAGCTAACAATAAAATAAAAAAACAAAACTTTCTTTAGATAAGACATAGGCTTCTTTTTGAGATTTGCTTTCACTATTTCATATAAGCTAAATATTTTATTTTTCAAGGGAAAAAATAAAAAAGCACTAACATTACTGTTAGTGCTTTTTAGAAACTTTAACTTATAAGAGGGTTAAAGATTCATTGTAATCATTGCCGCATGCTGCTCACTAGAACAAGGGGCATTGAGTGGAACATCAGTAGAAGCAGCTGTTGGCTTGACCAATTGCTTTTCCAATAAATAAATTTCTACTTCCTCGCCGCTGATGTCAGCAAGCATGATTCCATTGATTTCTACGCAAGGAGAAAGAGGTTGGCCGCTTTTTTGCTCCATTTCAAAACGAAAAGCAGGGTTTTTGATGATATCTTTTTCTGTGTAGGGAAGGGAGTACTTTGCCATGACAGCGCGTACTCCATTACTCCAACCACAGGTTGTTTTTAAATAAGCAGTGATGGTGAGAGAGGACATTGTTTTGAATTATTTTCCTTCTCCCGGGCGATATTCATCCTCAGCCGCTTGGAGAGCTGCTCCGAAGCTGACCATATCGTCAGTACCACGAAGAGAATCAAAGGCTTCAGTCTCTTTTCTCAAGGCTTCTTCATTATAGTTGGTTGCCTTGATGGAGAGTCCTAAGCGACGTTCGATTTTATCAATTTTGATAACGCGAGCTTCTACCTCATCACCGACCTTGAGGACATCTTTGACTTTTTCAATGTGATCTTCGCTAATTTGTGAGATATGGACTAACCCATCGATGCCGCCATCGAGCTCAACGAAGGCACCAAAGTTAGCGATCTTGCTGACTTTTCCCTTCACGAGGTCACCGATTTTGTAACGGCTATCAATTTCTTTCCATGGATCTTCCTCGAGCTGTTTTACTCCAAGGCTGATACGTTGGTTAGCTTTGTCGATGTCGATGACGACGGCTTCGATCTCTTCACCCTTTTTCAAAATTTCACTTGGGTGATTGATCTTGCGATTCCAGCGAAGGTCAGAAACGTGGACCATACCATCGATTCCTTCTTCGAGTTCGATAAATGCGCCATAAGCAGTCATATTGCGGACTTTTCCTTTAACTTGCTTGCCAATCATGAACCTTTGTTCAATCTCATCCCATGGGTTTGCTTCCAATTGGCGAACGCCCAAGGAGATTTTTTGATCTTCCTTATTGACGCCCAAAACGACTGCCTCAACCTCTTGACCCAAGGTCAAAACATCCGAAGGACGGACGATACGCTTAGTCCAAGAAAGTTCCGAGACATGGATAAGTCCTTCGATGCCCTCTTCAATTTCAATGAAAGCACCATAAGGCATGAGGTTTGTTACTTTTCCTTTGACGCGTTGGCCAGCAGGGAAGCGCTCCTCAATTTTATCCCAAGGATTGTCTTGAAGTTGTTTAAGACCTAAAGAAATCCGTTCTTTTTCTTTGTTAATTTCAAGAATCTTAACGGTGATGCGATCTCCTGGTTTGAGGATTTCGCTTGGATGACTGAGTCGCGCCCACGACATGTCGGTGATGTGAAGCAGTCCATCGATACCATCAAGGTCAATAAAGGCGCCGAAGTCGGTGATGTTTTTTACAGTTCCTTCAACAACATCGCCAGCTTTAACAGTTGATAAGAATTCTTGACGGCGCGTGTTGCGCACAGCTTCGATGAGCTCGCGGCGGCTAAGAACCACGTTCTTGCGATCTTCGTTAAGTTTGACGATTTTGAAATCGTAAGTATTACCAACAAATTGTTGGAGATCTTTAGGAGGGACGATGTCAACTTGAGATGCAGGCAAGAAAGCCTCAACACCAATGTTAACCGTGAGACCACCTTTGACAATGGCTTTCACTTTTCCTTTGATGATGCCTTCTGCTTCAAAAAGCTTGCAAATTTTGTCCCAGTTTTGACGCTGAGCAGCTTTGAGTTTGGAGAGGACGACCATTCCTTGATCGTTCTCGAGGCGCTCTAAGAGGACTTCGACTTCATCGCCAACGTGCATGTCATCTGGCTCATCAAATTCCGATGCGGAGACGACGCCTTCCGATTTGTATCCGATATCGATCAAAAATTCTTTTGGTCGTCTTTCGAGAATGTGGCCTTTGACAATGCTTCCCTCACGGTAATTTTTAACCGAGTTAGCAATGAGTTGTTGGAGGTTAGTGGTATTAGTGTTAGTTGTCATGAAGAATAAAGTTCCATTGTGGCCCTTTCAAAGCGACAATGGAAGCAGGACAACGTATCAGTTGATCAATAAAATGCAAATGAAAAATAACCCCAGCTCCCTTTTAAATCTTACATTGGAAGAATTGACCTCTCAACTTGAAGAGAGAGGTATTCCCACTTATCGCGCCAAGCAAATCATGGAATGGGTCTATCAAAAAAGAGTGACTTCGTGGGAAGAGATGCTCACTCTGCCAAAGACTCTACGCCAAGAACTCAATTTGATTTATCCGATTGTTTTTCCTGAGGTGGTGACGGCGAGTGGATCGCGAGACACCACGCAAAAATTATTGCTCCGACTTGCTGATGGTGAGTTCATTGAAACGGTTTTGATCCCAGCTTCTCCGGCGCTTTACGGAGAGGAATCTGATCGGCGCACGATTTGTGTTTCGACGCAGGTTGGGTGTGCCTATGGATGTAAGTTTTGTGCGAGTGGTTTAGATGGGTTTAAAAGAAATTTGCGCGTCGAAGAAATTATTTCGCAAGTTTTGTTGGTGGAAGAAAAATTAGGACATCGGATCAACAACCTTGTTTTTATGGGCATGGGAGAGCCATTAGCTAATTTTGAAAATCTTAACAAAGCGATTACGATTCTCAATGCGCCCTGGGGAATCGGCTTGGGAGCCAGAAAAATAACGGTTTCTACGAGTGGCTTGGCATCACGCATTCGAGAATTTGCTGAACGTCCCGAACAAATTCGCCTTGCTATCTCGTTGCACGGTGCGACTGATGAAGTCCGTTCGCAAATCATGCCAGTCAATAAACGTTATCCTGTTGCTGAATTGATGGAGGCTTGCGCTTATTATGCTTCGCGAAAAAAACAGTTGATCACGTTTGAGTACATTCTCATCGCTGGCGTGAATGATCAGCTCGAACAGGCGAGATTGTTAGCGCAGCAAGCGCGACGATTGCGTGCGAAAGTGAATTTGATTCCGTATAACAAAGTTGAGGGGCTCCCTTGGGAACGCCCATCAGATGAGGCTCAGCAAGTTTTTTTAAACGAACTTCGACAACAAAAAATTCCCGCAACGATTCGTCGTGAAAAAGGCCATGACATCGATGCCGCTTGCGGGCAGTTGAGACGGCGAATGCAGCATGAAGAAAAAAATTAAAGAAAAAATAGCCGCAAAAGAACGCAAAGAACGCAAAAAATTATAAAATTAGGAAAAATATTCTAGTAAGTTCTTTTTTGTGTTCTTTGCGTTCTTTTACGGCTATGTTCTTTGGTTTATGAAACCACTCGAAAATCAAGTTGCTATTGTTACCGGTGCTGGCCGAGGAATCGGTGAGTCCATTGCTCATGAGCTCGCTCGTCAAGGAGCTAAAATTGCTGTTGTCAGTCGCAGTGAGGCTAATTCTTCTAAAGTTGCCGCAGCCCTGGAAGTTGCTTATCCTGGCTCTGCCAAGCCTTACGCTGTCGACGTTGCCAATTTTGAAGAAGTGCAAAAAGTCGGCGATCAAATTATGGCCGACTTTGGGCGCGTTGATATTTTGGTCAATAACGCGGGGATCACGCGCGACACGTTGATGATGCGAATGTCAGTTGAAGATTGGGATGCGGTCCTCGACACAAATCTTAAAGGGGCTTTTCATTTTTCAAAAGTTGTATTGCGTCCGATGATGAAGGCCCGCTCTGGCCGCATCATCAACATCTCGTCTGTAAGTGGCCTCATGGGTCTTGCAGGTCAGACGAATTATGCTGCGAGCAAAGCGGGGCTGATTGGCCTCACCAAAAGTTTGGCGCGGGAAATTGCAAGTCGTGGCATTACCGTGAATGTGATTGCTCCAGGATTTGTCGAGACTGATATGACTGCAGTTTTAAACGAAGAGATTCAAAAAGGTGCACTAGCTCAAATTCCTTTGGCACGCTTTGGAAAGCCCGCGGAGATTGCTTCTGCGGTTGCCTTCTTTGTGAGCCCTGCAGCTTCCTACATTACGGGGCAGGTATTAGCTGTCGATGGTGGAATGTCGATGTAAAGTCGCTTTGCGACTTGTTGAAACGTTGAAACGTTGAAATGTTGAAACGTTGAAAAAATCAAAAGCCTTATTTTTAACCATGTTTTCATTAATCATAGTTTCAATGATTCAAGTAAAATGGGGGCTCCGATGTTACGTTGGGACTCTTTTCAACATTTCAACGTTTCAACATTTCAACGCCGCATAGCGGCTTCAACTATGCTTCTCTATATTCTCCGACATGCTGAGGCTGAGCTAAAGATTACCTCCGATCATGAGCGTCGGCTGACACTGCATGGACATGAGCAGGCGAAGATCATGGGGCAATTTTGTTTGGAACGGAAAATTTTTCCGGAAATGATTTTGACGAGCCCTGTGATTCGTGCGAAGCAGACAGCGGAAGAATTTTCCAATGTCTTAAAAAAAGGAGAACTCATCGAAGTTCCATGGATGGCTTGTGGCATGAATCCGGAAAATGCATTGCAAGAATTACGAGGGTATAAAAATTTTCAAAGCGTGATGATTGTCGGTCATGAGCCAGACTTGAGTGGGCTCATCGCAATGCTGCTCGGAATAAGCGATGTTACTGGGATTGAAATTATGAAGGCTTCTTTAACGGTGATTGAGTTAAGAAAATGGGAGCCGAGTGCTGGGGTTTTAAAATGGTCGCTTCCTTGCGAGCTACTCGAGGCTAAAAAATGAAAGCACTTTTTTTAACAAAGGAATATCCGCCGAACGTGTATGGAGGTGCTGGTGTTCATGTTCAACATTTGACGCGAGAGTTAGCGCAGCTCATGCCAGTTGAAGTTCGTTGTTTTGGATCACAAGAAGAAGCGGAAAAAAATTTGGCAGTTCATGGTTTTGGTGCTGGGATGCCAGAAATAAAATGTTCATCAGGCCGCAAAAGCGCTCTGGATGCGGCACGCCGAGGAATTGACTTCAATGGAGCTGGAATTGATGCCGATTTGGTTCATTGTCACACATGGTACACGCATCTAGGTGGGATTCTTGCTAAATTGATGTATGGAATTCCCTTGGTGATTACCGTTCATTCACTCGAGCCGCTTCGTCCTTGGAAGCGAGAGCAGTTAGGAGGCGGGTATGATTATTCACTGTGGGTTGAAAAAACAGCACTGGAGATGGCTGATGCTATCATCGCTGTTTCTGCAGAAACCAAAAAAGACATTCTCTCGTTATTTGATCTTTCGGAAAAAAAAATTTCCGTGATTCATAATGGAATTGATTTGGAAGAGTACGTTCCTCAAAAAGATCCTGCTCTTTTAAAAGAATATGGAATTGATGTCCATCTCCCTTACATTTTGTTTGTAGGGCGTATCACGCGACAAAAGGGAATTATTCATTTGTTGCGTGCCATCAATCATCTTGATAACACGTTCCAAATAGTTCTTTGCGCTGATGCTCCAGACACTCCTGAGATAGCCTTGGAAATCGAAGAAGCAATAAAAGAAGTTCAGGCTAGGAGGCCAGGTATCATCTGGGTTCGCAGCATGTTGCCGCAAAAAGAAATGAGAGCGCTTTATTCAGGGGCTTCTCTTTTTGTTTGCCCTTCGATTTATGAACCTTTTGGAATTATAAATTTGGAAG
>VHCR01000052.1 GCA_016871655.1 Verrucomicrobiota bacterium | reverse complement strand
ACTCCATTTTTAAAATTGCTTCTGCGAATTGAAGGTTCTAGAATTCTTTTCTTGTTTTGATTCTTGAATTTCGAATTTAAAAATCGAAAATAATATATTCAACACTTTAGATCCCTTGTACCACCAAAACGAAAAAGTAGAAAATATCGATGTCTCCGAGGAGATGTCGCGTTCCTTCCTCGACTATTCGATGTCGGTCATCATCTCGCGGGCCTTGCCTGATGCGCGAGATGGACTGAAGCCATCGCAGCGACGCATTCTTTTTGCGATGGGAGAGCTGGGTGTAATGCCCACGCGCAAGCATCTCAAATGTGCAAAAATTGTTGGTGAAACAATGGGTAATTATCACCCACATGGTGACCAGGCAATTTATCCAACACTCGTCCACATGGCCCAGCACTGGGCGATGCGCGAGATGCTCGTAGAAGGACAAGGAAATTTTGGATCGGTCGAAGGGGATCCCCCAGCATCGATGCGTTATACCGAGGCGCGCCTGAGGCCGCTCGGAGCCTTGCTCATGGAAGACATGGAAAATGACACCGTCGATTTTGTTCCTAACTACGACGATACACGTCAAGAGCCAACGGTTTTCCCAGCAGCCTTCCCGAATCTTCTTGTCAATGGTGGAACCGGTATCGCTGTTGGCATGGCTACCAACATGCCGCCTCACAACCTGAGTGAGACAATCGATGCTATTTGTGCGCAAGTTGATAATCCCGAGATCACACTCGATGGATTGATGAAGCACATGAAAGGACCTGACTTTCCAACAGGATGTCAGATTTGTGGCATCGGCGGGATTCGTCAATATTTTGAAACGGGTCGTGGTGCGGTCAAAGTCCGCGGCCGGGCTGGAGTCGAAGAAATCAAGGGTGGGCGCGAGCAAATCGTCATCACCGAGATTCCGTATGGCGTGAATCGCGCTGTCCTCGTTGAAAAAATTGCCGACCTCGTGAACGAAAAAATTCTTCCCGAGATCACAGCAGTCCGTGATGAGTCTGACGAGAACACTCGCGTTGTGATCGAACTCAAGCGAGATGCCATCCCAAAAGTCGTCATCAACAATCTCTACAAGCACACGTCACTAGAATCCTCTTTTTCTGTGATCATGCTGGCGATTGACCGCGGTCGTCCAAAACTACTTTCACTCAAAGAAGCGATCGCTTGTTTCATCGAGCATCGGCGTGAAGTTATTCTGCGCCGTACGCGTTTCCTTTTAAATCAAGCTGAGACTCGCGCTGAAAAGTTAGAAGGTTATCTCATCGCTCTCGCAAATCTTGACGACTTTATCAAAATCATTCGCGATTCTTCCAATCGTGAAGAAGCCAAGGTCAAACTCTTGGCTTTTGAGTTTACGAAAAAGCAAGTTGAGAAGTTTGGAATTCTTATCCGTAGTGAAGTGCGCTTGACTGATGGAAAGTACCTCATGAGTGAGGCTCAAGTTGATGCGATCTTAGAACTTCGCCTCTACCAATTGACCGGACTCGAGCGGGACAAGGTCATCAAGGAATATCAAGAACTCCTGAAGGTTATCGCTGATCTTGAAGATATTTTGGCTCGTGAGGAACGCGTTCTGAGTCTGATCAAATCAGAGCTCCGCGCTGTTCAAGAGAAACACGGAGCTCCGCGTTTGACGGAATTGGTTCCCGATGAGGGAGAGATATTGATTGAAGATCTGATTGCCAACGAAGGTTGCATCATCACCGTCACGCATAAAGGATTTATTAAACGAACGGCGGTCAGTTCCTATCGCGCTCAAAAACGAGGTGGCAAGGGAGTCGTCGGTATGACGACGCGCGAAGCAGCAACGGAAGAGGACGAGGATGATTTTGTCGAACATCTCTTCACGGCGAGCACCCATGACTATCTGATGTTCTTCACGAAGAGCGGTCGTTGCTACGTCGAGCGGGTTTACGGAATTCCTGAAATGAGCCGCACGGCAAAAGGACGTTCGATTGCGAACATCCTCAATCTGCTGCCTGGCGAAGAACTTGCAGCAACACTCCGCATCCCATCAAAACAGACGGGAGGCGCCGGTGGTGTCGATAAGACGTGGGATGAAAATCTTTTTGTTTTATTTGCGACCAAGAACGGTATCGTGAAAAAATCGAACTTGTCCAACTTTGCTCACGTACGCAAAGGAGGCAAAGTTGCGATTCAAATTGAGGAGGAGAATGAATTGATCGATGTCATTCAGACTAATGGTCACAATGAAGTTGTGTTGGTGACCAAAAAAGGAATGAGCATCCGGTTTAATGAAGAGGAACTTCGCGATCAAGGCTGCAACACGATTGGTGTTTGGGGTATGCGTTTCAAAAAAGGAGGGGATGCTGTGGTCTCAGCAGCTATTGTTTCTAACGATGCAACGCTCCTTGTTGCTGGTCAGAATGGAATCGGAAAACGGACCAGTTTTGAAGATTATCGCATCCAAGCACGTGGTGGTCGCGGCATCATTACGATGAAGACGGGTGATAAAACCGGAGACATTGTCGGCGCATTAGCCGTTACCGATCGCGATGAAATCATGCTTATCACCTCTGCTGGAAAAATGGTTCGCACACGTGTCGCAGAAATCCGTCCAGCTGGACGAAATACGATGGGTGTGAAGTTGATCAACCTCCCTGCGAAGGAAAAACTGCAGGCGATTGCTCCGGTTGTTAGCCAAGCAGAGGCGGAAGAGGAATAAGCCGCCTTTGGCGGCTTGTTGAAACGTTGAAGAGTTGAAGCGTTGAGAATGTAGCGATAAATGAATATAGAAAAAGAGCATCAATTCACTTTCGAAAAATTAGACGTTTGGCAAGACGCTCGTCATTGGGTGAAATCCATCTATAACATTACTTCTTTGTTTCCAAAAAGCGAACAATTTGGAATGAGAGATCAACTTAATAGAGCGGCTGTTTCTGTTCCGACTAATTTAGCTGAAGGTTCAGCTCGTATATCAATGAAAGATCAATCGCACTTTTCTCAGATCGCTTACTCATCATTACTTGAAGCTTTAAATTTACTTATACTTTCTTTTGATCAAGGTTATCTATCTGAAGTAGAGTTGTCTTTTCAACGAAATCAGATTGGAATGATTTCAACAAAGCTTAATGCTCTCTATTACTCGCAACGAAGTCGTGTAAAATAATTCTTTTCAACGTTTCAACATTTCAACGCTTCAACAAGTCGCCGCAGGCGACTTTTCCCTATGTTAAATTGGATTTTAAAAAAAATTATCGGTTCTAAAAATCAACGCGAGATTCGGCGGATGATGCCGCTGGTGCGTCGAATTAATGAACTCGAAGAACAGTTTCAATCGTTGCCTGAGGAGGCACTGCGGGAGAAAACGGCTGCCTGGAAGGCGGAACTTTCTGCAATTGCTGATTCTGAAAAGTTGAAAGAACGCCTCGAGGCGCTCTTGCCTGAGGCTTTTGCGGTCGTCAAAAATGCGGCGCGGCGCCTTTGTGGGCGGACGTTCTTGGTTTGTGATCAAGAGTTTCATTGGAACATGATTCATTTTGATGTGCAACTCGTTGGCGGAATCGTGCTGCATCGTGGAAAGATTGCGGAAATGGCGACTGGTGAAGGAAAAACTTTAGTGGCAACGCTGGCAGTCTACCTTAATGCCTTGACGGGGCGCGGTGTTCATCTCGTGACGGTTAATGATTACCTCGCGCGGCGCGATGCTGAATGCATGGGGCAACTTTACGGTTTTTTAGGGCTTACAACCGGTATTATTCAGCACGATCAGTCGCCCGAAGAACGGCGCGCGCAGTACGAATGCGACATTACGTATGGGACGAATAGTGAATATGGATTTGATTATTTGCGGGACAATGGAATGGCAACCAATCGCGAACAGCAAGTACAGCGTGGGCATTACTTTGCGATCGTTGATGAAGTTGATTCGATCTTGATCGATGAAGCACGTACGCCGCTGATCATCAGTGGTCCTGCGACGGTCTCAACGCACCAGTATGATCATCTCAAGCCGATGGTAGCTCAACTTGTGCGCAATCAGACGATGTTGTGCACCCGTCTTATCAACGAAGCTAAAGAACTTGCGGAGAAAGAGGGAAAAGAAGAAAAAGAAAACAAAGAAAAAATTGGGTTGCTGCTTTTTAAGGTCAAGTTGGGACAGCCTCGGAGCAAAGGATTGATGCGGATGATGGAAGATCCTGAGATGAGGAAGCTCATGGATAAAGCTGAACTCTCCTTTTATCAAGAGAGCTCAAAAGATGCGTTGGTCGCGCTTAAAGAAGAACTTTATTTTTCGATTGAAGAACGTCAGCACGATGCGGATTTGACCGAGATGGGACGTAACTTCATGAACCCTGATGATCCGAATGCCTTCATGCTTCCAGATCTACTGACCCAATTTGCTGATATCGAAAATGACGCAACGCTCAGCGATGTTGAAAAAAATAACAAGAAGCAAGCTGCTCAAGAATATTGCGATCGTCAAAGCGAGCGGATTCATAATATTTCTCAACTCCTCAAGGCCTACTGCCTCTACGAAAAAGATGTTGAGTATGTCGTCGAAGAAAATAAAGTTATCATCGTTGACACCTTTACTGGACGCAAGATGCCAGGCCGACGCTGGAGCGATGGATTACATCAGGCTGTCGAGGCGAAGGAGGGAGTTCAGATTGATCGCGAGACGCAGACGCTAGCCACGATCACGATTCAAAATTATTTCCGCCTCTACGAAAAATTGGCAGGCATGACTGGCACTGCGGAGACAGAAGCGAATGAATTTCATGACATCTATCATTTGAGTGTCGTTGTAATTCCAACGAACAAACCTGTTCGTCGTGTCGATCAAAACGATCGCATTTACAAAACCCGTCGTGAAAAATATGGTGCGGTAATTGAAGAAATCAAAGCTGCTCACGGACGCGGCCAGCCAGTGCTCGTCGGAACAGCTAGTGTTGAGGCATCGGAGCTTGTCAGTCGCATGCTCAAGCGCGAAAAAATTCCACACACGGTTCTCAACGCGAAGTTCCACATGCAAGAGGCTGAGATCATCGTGCGCGCTGGCTTGCGTGGCGCTGTGACGATTTCAACCAACATGGCAGGACGTGGTACCGATATCAAATTGGGAGAAGGTGTGGCAGAATTGGGTGGACTTTTTGTGATGGGAACCGAACGACATGAGTCGCGTCGGATCGATCGTCAGCTGCGCGGACGTTGTGCCCGTCAGGGAGATCCAGGTCTCTCTCGTTTCTATGTCAGCTTTGAAGATGATTTGATGCGTAACTTTGGAGCCAGCGATCGCATGACCAAAATCATGGAGCGCTTTGGGATCAAGGAAGGAGAAGAGTTGGAGCATCCATGGCTCAATAAGAGCGTCGAGACCGCACAGAAGCGCGTCGAGCAGCGGAACTACCTCATTCGTCGCCGCACCCTCGAGTTTGATGACGTGATGAACCAACAGCGAAACGTCGTCTATGGTTATCGCAATGAAGTTATGGACGGGGAAAATCCACGTGCCATGGTTGATGAAGTGATCGAAGAAGTCGTTCCAAAAAAAGTCGCAGCATTTTTAGACGAGCAACCAGGAGAAGTTCCAGATGAAGAGGGCTTATTGCAATGGGTGCACAACACTTTCCCGTTAGGTCTCACACGCGAGAAGGCTAATTTTTCGAGCCGCACGGTCGAAGAGAATGGAGCCTTTCTCATCCAACTTCTCAAAGAAGCTTACGACAAAAAATCAAGCGCTGAAGATCCAATGGCACGAGGTGGGCTTGAGAGATTCGTGATGCTCAATGCGATTGATCGGCTCTGGCAGGAGCACCTCTACGCGATGGATGGATTGCGAGAAGCGGTCAACCTCCGTGCTTACGGACAAAAAGATCCGCTGATGGAGTACAAGACCGAAGGATATGCGATGTTTGTCGAGTTGATGAGCAGCATTAAATTGGAGATACTACACAATCTTTTCCGGAGTACGAGCAACCTGAAAGCGTTTGAAGCAATCCTCGCCAACATGCCGCATCAATTCTTGCAGCAGTCGGATCCGTTGGCGCCTGCTTCGATCACCACAACCTCAGCGAGCACGCAGCAAGAACCAAAAGAGTCCAATGAGGCAGAAGAGATCTTTGCAAAAAGTTTTCAGCGTGAGACTCCAAAGATCGGCCGCAACGATCCTTGTCCCTGTGGGAGTGGGAAGAAGTTTAAGTCGTGTTGTGGGAAAAATTATAGTGCATTAAATTGAAAAGGGCATGTTAGAAGCGCTGAAATTTTTTCTTAGAACAAGGCCGAAGATCGAAGCGCTATCCGAAGATAACGTGAGATCTGAGAACGCAGTTCTAAGGAAAAAGAGCAAGCTTATCGCGTGCCCTTTTCAATTTAATAAACTATAGGGTAAGCGGAATGGAAAGATAGCTTCCAGAGCAAGCGGGTCAGTCCCGCAATTTGCGACTGCGTCTGCAATTTAATAAACTATATCTGGTACTGACCCCATTGCTCACAGCATCTTCGCTCCGAAGCGCCTTGTTCTTTACTAGCCTCAGCGAGTTTCAGAATATTTTCACTTGAGAGGTTTGATAAAAAGAGCTACGCAATTCGAGTTTGATATCTTTCAAAAAAGGCCTGTAATTGCTCTTTGGTGATATTGCGATTTTGATCTAGGAAATTTTTTATAGCAGTGTCAAAAGTTTTTTCTGCTGAGTCTTGAGGATTTTCTTTCTCTTTCCTTGTTTTGTCTCTAACAACTTTGTCAATACGGGCAGGTTCAACAGAAGGAGCTCCGCTCAATTGATTGTCTCGACGGTGGAGAGTTGGCAAAACTTCTTTTTTAAACTGAGCCGTCATTTGGCCAAGTTTATGATAGGTAAATAACTCTTCTTGAGTTGGAGTATTATACTCTGGTTCTAGTGGTTGGAACTGGCTGTTTACGGCTTCATTAAAAATACGATCCGCCTCCGCTTTATCGTTAGGATCACGGAGATCATAGTTTTTTTGTAACTTACGAGTAAGTTGAGTGATCTCGTCTTGATTGGCACGAAGTTTTTTATCTGCTTCAGTGAGTTGCCTAAATTGATTCTCAAATAAGGCTTCTGCTAAGCTTTGATCGGGGCAATGTTCTATTGCAGTTTTTTTGGTTGAAAGGATACGTTGTTTTTCCTCAGCTGATTGAGGTGTTTTATCTGCTGATTCGGCCTGAACGATGGTTCTTGTTGGAGAGAGCGTAATTATTGTTGCTTGAGACTCCGGTTGTGATTGAAGCTGAGGTATTTCATCAGAAGATGAAGATAATATATTTTGAATGTCAGTCTTATTGATAGCTTGCAGAAAAGCGATGGCAGGTGGTTGAAGCCATGCTTTCTCATCATAAAGGCGGTTGGCTCTTTTTTGTCGACTTTCTTGATCATCCTTTAATATTTTTTCAGCGCGTTCTTGAAGCGAAGTAAGTGTTGCTGGGTCTTGGTCTTGTTCAGGGTTAGCTAAAAACTCTCCCATATTTTTAGCAAGCTCAAATGCTCCTGAATTATTTTTATCCTCAATCAAGACACTGCTTAAAGCTGCCTCAACAAAAAAATCTCTCGTCGTATTCTGCCACTCTCGCTCTTGTTTTTTTATTGGAGTTGTTGGATCAAATAATTTTGCAAGAAAACGAAAGACAGCTGTAGGCTGATTTTTACTAGTTCTTAGTCCAACAACCTCTTGAGTAAGGGTGGGATTACTATCCATCATCATGGTTTTCTTTAATGATGGTTCAGTCATGTCTTTGGGCAAAGGTAGAGTTTCTCGAGAATAGAGGTTGCAATAATTTTTCAAATATTCATTAAGTTCGGATAGAGAAGCTCGAGGATTTTGGCTTGAAAAATTTTTAAGGTCTTGATCAAAGGTTTTTTCTTTTTCTTCTTGAGATTTTTCAGTAGCGATGACTTTATTATCTGAAGATAAAGAATATTTCATCATTGAAATTTCACTGAGCCCATTTTTTCTAAAATCAATAATGGCTTTAGCTCGTAAAACATTTGAAACACAAATGCTCGATGTCTTTATCTGAACCACCTTTCTTTCCACTATTTGATTGGTATCGGGAGCAAGAAGATGCTTTTTAAAAATGGCTTTCTCTTCTTCTGAATAATCCGTAAGGAATTCAGATGTGAGCTCTCCAATGCGAATATTGTGTTTATTCGCTTTTTGAGGATTCCAACGAGCCCAAAAATTATAAAGTCCATCTGAGAGTGTTCCTTTCGACGCTACGAGGACATCTTTCCCATCTCTTTTTTGAACGCTAAGACGGTGTTGTGAAAGATCATGCTTTTTCAGTTCATCCTGCGAAGTAATAGGGGCGCTTATTGTTCCAATCGAAGTCATATTGAGAATCACTGCTGTCCAAAATAATTTCAAATTGGACAAGAGGAGTTGATTTTATGGGGTTAAGATGGGTTTGAAAAGTGATTTTGGAGGATCTGCCCCCCTATTTTTATTTTTATAA
>VHCR01000051.1 GCA_016871655.1 Verrucomicrobiota bacterium | reverse complement strand
ACATTTTTGTTTGTTGCCATGACAAGGACAATGCTGAGGCGACTTAAAATATCTCATCCTTGAATTTCAAGACACCCTCTAACGCACCGCTAAAAGATCTGAACCAAAGAACAAGAAACCGATCTCAAACACAAAACTTCTGACACTGCCATAACCTGCCAAGGTCGCCCTCGTTGCTGACATGCGCAAACTTGTCATGCTCCTCAATCACATACTAAAAAATCCTAACTTTTCACCTGCTAATGAAAGCTGATACTTGTCAGCTGTCAAAACTCCTGAGCTCTATAGTCCAGCTAATTCATCAAGATGGTATAACAGGTAACGAGTGCAATAGTTGGCTTCGGGAAAATAATAAAAAAGGTGAATCACAACATGTTAAATTCATCGCAATGGTGAACTTCAGATGTTCCTATTCATTTGTTACCAGTTAGGAATCAGTTGCTTTTTGTTGAAAAGAGTTTATTTTTCTAGGTCGTTTTTCTCGTGCTATGATTCGTCGTCGTTTATTTATAAAATTGTTATTCATCGGATTAATAGTAGAGGGGGTATTTTTTATGACTCCGGAGAGTCTGGGGTTGGATTTCAATATTACACATCATGCTCCGGTAGCAAACGGCACCGCTACGCTTCCATCGATTGATGAAAACACACCTTCTTCTAAAATTTTAGGCCAATCCGTTGATACGATTTTCAATGCAAATTTTAATCCTCAAGAACAACAACTTTTGATTAGAAAAAATGTTATACCTGGACTTCCTCTCAATAGCATTAATGAATATGGAAGCAGTTTTAATTTTGCGGCGTTATTAGGAAATGGGGGAGTTGTTGCGTGGAGTATTTATAATCTCAATAATCCTCTTTTTCCTGAGATTCCCTATGGAAAAAAAATTGTTTCAGTAACTTCGAACGATCAAAGTTTTTCCATGCTTTTTAATGATGGAAGCGTTGGTTTTTGGGATCTAACAGGCAACTCAACAATGACGCAATTAAGGTTGCCCGAAGGGACAAAAGCAATTTCTGTTTTTTCTAATCGACAAGCTTTTGTTGCATTGCTTAATACTGGTAAAATTTTTTGTTGGGGAAATTTGGATAATGGAGGAGCAACACCTTTCATTGCTAAGGGAAGGAGTGTTCAATCGATTGTTGCAAACGATAATGCTTTTGTAGCGATTTTAGACGATGGCACTATTCAATGCTGGGGAGATCCCTCGACTGGAGGGCTGATGCCTTCTTCCTTAAAAGGCAAAGTAGTTTCTACTGTTGTTCCTACTGCCTACGCTTTTGCGGCGATTCTAGATAATGGCAGCGTGCAATGTTGGGGAAATGCTCTAGCTGGAGGAAAATTGCCTGTAGAGTTTCCTCAGAAAAAAGAAATCCAATCTATCACAGCAAATATAGATGCCTTTGCTGTTCTTTTTAAAGATGGAAGCGTGCAATGTTGGGGGGACCGATTATCAGGAGGCATTACTCCTAATATCAGCAATGGGAAAAAAGTTCTTTCTATCTTTGCTAGTGGCTATGCATTTACAGCTTTGCTTGATGGAGGGACGCTGCAATCATGGGGAGATGCTTCATCCGGAGGAGTTCTTCCACAAATCACGAATCAACAGTTCTCATCATGCACCGCAAGCATGTATTCTTTTACTGCTATTTTAGCAAATCGTGTCGCGTGGTATTGGGGACTGCATGCGGAGCAGGGAGCAATGGTCAATCTGCCTAATAAAAAAATAGTATTTGTGGCGGCTAGCGGAAATGCATTCACTGCACTTTTTGACGATGGAACCATTCGATCATGGGGAGATCCCTACTCTGGTGGAAAAACTCCTGATTTAGCAGGGCAAACAGTAAAATCTCTCGTTAGCAATTTTCAAGGTTTTGTAGCGCTTTTGAATAATGGACAACTACACGCGTGGGGAGGTCGCATTGGATCGCTAGGGGAGCCTTACTTGTTTAACCAAGAGTTAAATGTCGAGCCAGGAAAAAATACAGTGGCCTTAGTTTCTGTATTGAATAAGGTTAGTTTTTATCAAACCGATCAACTGACAGGAATTGCTGTTGTGCAAAACAACTCTTCTTCTCATGGAGAGTGGCAATATTTAGATTTGGAATCTGGCAGTACAGCATGGAAGGTCGTTCCTGCTGTTAATGGAGATAAAGAAGCATTTTTGATAAGTGGCGATAGCAAATTACGATTTGTTCCAGCACAAAATTTTTATGGAACTCCGCTTCCGTTAGCAGTGCGACTTATTGGGCTTGGTGGGCAAGTTCAAACAGGAGCCTCCGCTGATGTCAGTCTCCATGGAGACGGGACTGCTTACAGCGACAATGTCATTTCATTGACGACGAGCATTAAAAGCAGTGGATGGTGGCCGTGGAATTAGAGCCACTTTATTTCGCGGATAACAGGTGTCATCTTTTTTTCTGAATCTGAAGGTTCAAGCGTGATGATCGCTTCCATCATGCTTTCAGCGCTGCATCTGCCATGACGATCCAGTGCTTGACCTAAAATAAAAACTCGAAAAGCACGAGAGCGAATAGTGCAAAGGGAAATCATTTTTCCAAAACCTTCTTCTCGAGCGCGATCAAAGAGAGTAGCTAAAGGAATTTCTCCTGATAAAATATTGCTGCCGAGTGTGGGAGAGTACGTCTCAGCGTTAGCAAGGAGCGGTGTTAACAAATCAAGGTCCGAAATTTTTTCATAAGGACGGTGCTCTTCCAGCAAGGTGCTAAGACGCTCTGCAGCTTTAAGGTTGATTTTTGAATGAAGAAAACGCTGGTCAGAAGTTGGTGTGATGCCATAAAAAAGAGCTGTCAGAACTTCATGAGGGGCTGTGTTTATATTAATAAGCCCAGTTTTATTTTGAGGTGCGAGCGTAAAAAGATCGAGTAAGTCAATGGCTCGTTTTCCTGGAACGTTCCAATAAAAAAATTCTGGCTGACCGATGCGTAGTGTGCGCCCGCCTCCACTCGCGTAAATGCTGGTTTGATGCTCGCTGGAACCGGCTTCAGGAGCGAATCCTAGGTCATCTGCTTGAACGGGGTCATGAATGTTTCCTAATTCAACAATCGAATTCATGGGGCCATGACGCATTACGAGAGGAGCATGCATCGTGTCCTCTTCTTGATAGGAAGAGGGGACCTGATCAGGAGTCATGGTGATGGAAGAAGGATGGTTTCCTTTCGGCGGACTAATAGGAATAAAATCACGCGCAGACCAAGAATGGCTTGGATCAAATTGTCGTTCAGCTGTTACATCACTCATCACTCCTTGCCATCGCGTTTCTTCTAAATAACTTTTTTCACCTGAATACGATTTCCAAAGATAGTTACTGAGGTAGTTGTCGCGCGGATCTCCCACAAATCGAAAATGACCTGCGCGATCTTGTTCGGTGGGAATAAAATTGCAATGCCAATAGTTGTTGGAGTTGGAAAGCGATCCCTCTTCATGCTCTAGCCCCCCTTCTGTGAGGCCTGGGCCAACAGGGGGATTGCGACTCATTTCAATCAACTGATAATTCCAGTACAATGAAAATGTTTGATGACGCTTTGGATTGGCATTTCCTTTAGGACCTCGCAACCAGTAAGGCGGATGAGTGGTAGCAACTGGAGTTGGAGAATTCCATGTCTGTGTCACGGTCGGAAAGGCGAGTGCAAGCGATTCATTGGGCCTGATAGCAGGAGCAATGATTGTCTGATGATAATTTTCAAAAGCTGTTGGTTCTGCCGTTCCAAAATGAAGAAGTGGGCGATTATCGATTGTAAAGGAAAGTGTTTCTCCTCCTGGAATGGGCTTGGTATAAGGATTCCAGACTTGGACAAAATATTGGCTCTCGATGGTAACGCTATTGCTGCTGCAGGATTGCAGGCGCAATCGTTCTGCAATTTGAGTGGCAAGAGGTGAGAGGATTTGTCCCGCAGGCTCTCCTCCATTCACCAAGGTTGCTGCTGAAGGAGGATTAATGTAATCAACAATGCAGGCAGCAAGGCGATTGATATAGCGTCGTTGATCAGCTTGAGAGCAGGAACGGAGGCTGGGGTCACGTTCTTTAAAATGAGGAAGATTGTGATCGATGATCTCAGTGAGATGCATCGCTCGTTCTGATTTAGTGAGGCCGTACGTTCTGTTCGTCGCAAGATCATTGAGATCGTATTTTAACTTTCCACCATCAGGCATCGAGAAAGGGATAAAATCAAGCAGAGCGACTTCGGAGCGAGTGAGTAGATTTTTTTTGTTTTCAAAATCAGTTCTGTTACGAAAAGCGCTAGAAAAGCCATTTTCTAAAAAACCTTGATCAGCGAGTGCTGTGAGTGCGCTGGCCTCTTCTTGCGAAAACAAAAAATCATTTTCTAAAAAAAGTGGAATGACGGCAGATCCTTGATTCCAATGATCAGGATCAGTTCGTGGCTTTCCTTGATGCAACGCTGGATTGAGGCGTGCCTGTTCGTCAAAAAAACGATATGCGTAGCGGGCAATGGGAATTCCACTGTTATTGGTGATGTTGACCCAAGGAGCCCAGTAAGAGCCGCTGGCAGCGATAGGATGATTTTTTTTATTGAGATCAATACCTTGCTGCGGATCTCGGGCAATTTGGAAATAGTGATCTCTATTTTCTTGAGAGATTTTTGGGAAGTCGAGGAGCACGTTGAGATCGCCTGAGATCAGTGGCATCAATTGCTCTTGCGTTGTGAGATTGGTTGCTCCTAAAAATAAAATGTGATCTTGTGATGTTTCTCCAACGAGAAACTGAGGATGATCTTTTGTGGCGAGAGAGAGCTGGCTCATCGCTGCGGCAAGGCCTGATTGAGCTGCCAGTGTTGCTTGGTAAGAAGTTGCTATCGATGAAGTTTTTCTTTTTTCAAATAAAACTCTTTCTAGTGAAAATGCGATCAAGATGCTGAGCGCTGCTAAAAAAAATAGAGCTGCTAGCAGGACGGAGCCTTGTGTCCAAAAAAATGATTTTTTGGACACAGGCTGTAGGCTATAGGCTGTAGGCTGGAGGGGAGGCAGCATTGCAAACTTAATTTTACTTTTGAAGTGCAACAGCAGTTGACAAAAAATAGCTGGCTGTTTTTTTTCCAAAAGACAAATTGATTTCGAGAAGGATGATTTTGTTTTCTTTGTTCCAAATAGGAATCATTTCCCATGAGAGGAGATGCTTGGTGATGATCTCACAATGGGCCTCTTGAGCTACTGCATGAGACGCGAGCTCCGCTAAATTTTTTTTGCTCATGGCTGACAAGGTTTCATTTGCATTAGCAAAAAAACGATAGCAATGATTTTTTTTATTCGGATCAAGAAAATAGCCAACTGTGACGAAGTCATCATTGGTAGTGCGTCTTAGAAAAAAAAGATTCAAATTTTTTCCAAGTTCGATAGGAGACGATGGCGTAGCTGATCTCAAATCACTGCAGATCATTTGCATCAGAACTCTTCCTTCTGTCATGAACTCCTCTTCCTCATCGAACTCCCGCCACAGTGTTGTTGCTTGCATCTCGGCAGTCACTAGCAACATCAATATGAACCCAACGAGAGCTAATGAGACAAGCAATTCAAACAATGAAAATCCAGCGCATATTTTTTTTCTGCAGTCTGTAGCCTGTACCTTGTAGCCTGCAACAAGCGGTAGGCTTGTTGCATCATGGTTCATGAGGGAGAGAAGCTTGTTTTACATTAGAAAGATAAAAAGTGAACTCGGAGTGATGTCTTTTTTTATCTGGCAAAGTCGCAGGGGTGCTAATGACAACAGTAACACGCGTCATCTCTGGAGGTTGAGGGATAATAGAAACTTTTGCTAAACTTGTGATCAACCCTTCGTTCAGGGAAGGGTCATATTCTGTTGCATTCACTTCACGACGAGGACGTCCTTGAACATCATAGGCAAAATAATGTTCAGAGGGTTGATCCAAGGAGAGTCGCAAACAGTGGTTGGAATTTTTTGACCAATCAGGAGCTGTGGCTACGATGCCCTCTGGCAACGTCGCTTGCAGAGTGTTGATGATTCGCTCTGCGATGAAAGTCGCAGCAATTTTTTCCTTATCCTCAACATGCGCTCGTTTTGCTTTAGGAAAAAAAGCAAACACCATTCCAGCGGCAATCACCACGAGGGCTAAGGCGATAACAACTTCTAGCAACGAAAAGCCACGCGAAGGATGATGTGATGTGCTCATGCAACAAGGCTCTTAACAAAAATTCCTATTCAAGTCAAGGCACGGCTGTTTCAACAGGAGTTTCAGGAGATCTCATCTTACGGAATGCATCATCCACTGATTCATGCAAACCCTCATAAAAATGAACGATCGTTGAAAAACCATATTCTGTAGCGAGCCTTGCCGCCTCTTCTTTTCCTAAAATATCAATTGCTGCAAGTCCAAGTGCATCAAAGCCCATACTAATCCCCCATTGTAGTGCGTAATGTATTGCAGAGGTAGGACCAAAAAGAGCCCAATCTGCAAGGCTCAAGAGAGCTCCTGTTGGAGTCATTTTTAAAAGGTAGTCACGCAACAAATAACCTTCTTCAGCGCCATGGTAGACTAAGGCCATTTCACAAGCCTCTTGAGTTAAAAAGCAGAGAGCTACTTCTCCGATCATCGCGTAAGTTTGATTTCCTGTAATAGCATTTTGAATAACGTCGCTGGTCAAGTTATCTTTTGCTGCTGACAGATTTAAAAGAGATATTTTTGAAGGGCTTTGGCACGCTATTCGGAAACCTGTTGTGCTGTTTCTTGTTGTGGCTGGAATGAAGTAGCGAGTTTTACGATTTAAGTCTACGGATGTTGATTGCCATGAGCCTCCTCGGATAACGCACAAAGCTTGATCTGGACTTGCTCCTGCATCATCTGAAAAAATCCATTCGTTGACATTTCCTCCCATATCAAAAGTTCCATATGGTCCAGGAGAGTCGATGAATTTTCCAACTGGTGTGAGATAGACGCCGCTGTGAAGATAAGTTGAGTTCCAATAAGACCATATATCGGTTGTATAGTCAGGCCCCCAGAATGAAGAGACTTCGTGGTTGTAATAAGTTGCAACGACATTATCGGCATAAGATGATGGGCTATTAAATGGCGCGCTCATTGACTGAGTTGGATAATTCCAATATTTAAAAGAGCCTTCGTTTTGAACTGATGGAATCGGATCATCAGGGTCGTAAGTCATAATTTTTCCTTTCTCGTTCTGGTAATAAGCGGCTTTGTACCATTGATCTTCATTTGGTATGAAAAAAGGAGCGTTTGCTGTTGCTTCGATCCACTGATTAATGGTTTCTCTTCCAACTTGGTCCGTATGAATGCGGTAAGATCCGGTTTCCGTAATTGCTGCTATTTGATCTTGGGTGAGGTTTTCTGAATCAATTGAAGGAGAGCCGTGAGACATCCAATTGCAAAAGCGAACTGCGCAAAATAAATTAACATAAGTAATAGGAAGATCTTCTCGTCCTGGGATGGGTTTGTAATGAGGAAGTTCATTTGGATTGTACGTAATGCAGGCGACGTCAGGATCACTTCCCATGCGCTCATCATAAAGCCCATAGCGATTTTCCGTTGGAGTAACAGCATTGAGAAAAACCGAATATTGAGCAGCTGTTACCTGATAAGTTCCAATTTGAAAAGGAGAGAGTACAGCTCCAAAGCCAGTTTCTAAATCAGCTTCGTTGTTGGGGTCATCCACTAAAACAAAAGCCAATGGCTTAAAAGAAGCTGATTGTAATTCTTTGCTAGATGAAGATATGGACTGACCAAAAAGTAAAGAAGAGCCAACAAAAAATAAGGGGCTGTACCAGATAACTAGTTTAAATTTTTCCTAACCCATTGTTGCAGTTTACGTAATTGAAGTTGAGGAGAAGGGTTGTTAAAACGCCACTCAGATTCCTTCAAAAAAAGATGAAAATGATGTTTAGGAATGCCATTAAATTTACGCATATGTCGCTTCGCTTGATTCCAAAAATTTTCTATTCCATTGATATGATTTTTGCAGTGAACAAAACGAACCGAGTGATCAATTCTGTAATGCTTGAAATCACCAACATCAAGTGCATTGTAACCTCTCCAACAATCTGAGTAAACAATACTATCAGGAATAATTTTTTCTTTTATGATAGGAAGTAATGTAGATGATTTTGCATCAGGAATAATTTTTGTATATACCTTTCCTTTCCTCTTCAGAAGCCCAAAGACGGGCACCTTGCCACCAGCTCCTCTCCCTCTTTTTCCTTTGCGACTTCCACCAAAGTAAGATTCATCAACTTCAATTTCTCCACAAAAAACATTTTTGGATTCTTTCTCTACTTCCTCAAAAATCAACTCTCGAAGTCGTTGGAAATAATAACAAGCTGTTTTAAAATTTACTCCAATCAAACTGCTCGCACATCGTGCTGTAGTTCCTGCCACAAAATGCTCTATCAATTTCCTCTGCGTAACTTCTTTTAATCTACTCTTTCTCATGCTGTATTTGATACCACTTTATTGTGTTATCTGGTACAGCCCCA
>VHCR01000050.1 GCA_016871655.1 Verrucomicrobiota bacterium | reverse complement strand
CATACGGTTATTTATGAAATGAACGTTGGAACTTTTACGGCTCACCCTAATTCGGGAGTCTCGCCAGAAAAACGTGGAACCTTTGCAGGAGTTATAGAAAAAATCCCCTACCTCAAAGATCTCGGCATTACCGCAGTCGAGTTATTGCCTGTTTTTGCTTTTGATCCAGAAGCTGCTCCAAATGGCCTTAAAAATAGCTGGGGCTATCAACCTCTCTCTTTTTTTGCACCACATCCGCAATATTCTTCTCGAAAAGAACTGATGGCTGAGCTGGATGAATTTCGCGACATGGTCAAAGCACTTCATCGTGCTGGCATTGAAGTGATACTTGATGTTGTTTTTAATCACACAGCCGAAGGAGGTGTTGATGGACCGACTATATCATTCCGTGGTCTTTCCAACGAAACCTATTACATTTTGGGAAAAGATAAATCGACGTACGATGATTTTACTGGTTGCGGCAATACGCTTAATGCTAATGAATCGATTGTACGCCGCTTGATTCTCGATGCCCTTTCTTACTGGGTAGAAGAGATGCATGTCGATGGTTTTCGTTTTGACTTGGCCTCCATTCTCTCGCGCGATGAAAACGGTATCCCCATGGCAAATCCTCCGATTTTATGGGATATCGAGTCTCATCCTACTTTATCGAGAATCAAGCTCATTGCTGAAGCCTGGGATGCCGGCGGCCTCTATCAAGTTGGAACTTTTCCAGGTGATGCTTGGCATGAATGGAACGGTCGTTTCCGCGATGATGTTCGCTCTTTTGTCAAAGGAAATGAAAACAGTGTTCGAGCTCTTGCTTACCGCATGACGGGAAGCCCTGATATCTATCTTCACGAAGAAAGAGAGCCTGAACAAGGTATTAACTTTATTACCTGCCATGATGGTTTCACGCTCAATGATGTCGTCTCTTATGATCAAAAACATAATGAAGCTAATGGTGAAAATAATCGTGATGGAACTGATAACAATTTAAGTTGGAATTGTGGTGTTGAAGGACCTACTGATGATTCCGAAGTAGAAAAGCTAAGAAACCGACAAATTAAAAACTTCTTAACGATTCTTTTTTTCTCCGTTGGTGTGCCGATGCTTCTTGCAGGCGATGAAGTCCGTCGCACGCAGCGTGGCAATAACAATGCGTATTGCGATCTTGGGGAACCAAATTGGTTTGATTGGTCGCTCTTAGAAGAACATGCTGAAATTCATCGATTTGTCAAACATCTGATCAAGCTTCGCTCCAATAAAAGGCATTTATGCGAAAACTATGAAGAAACACTGCAAGAGTTTCTGAAACAAAAAGCGATCGAATGGCATGGAGTCAAATTAGGAACTCCTGATTTAGAAGGAAATTCTCATACGATTGCCGCTACGATCCGTCACTTTAACGATCAAATGATGCTTCATATCATGATCAATGCTTATTGGGAAGATCTAACATTTGAAATTCCTACCTTCAACAACGATCACGAAACGTGGCATCGCTCCATCGACACCTCACTCGAATCACCCAACGATATCCTTCCTTGGCATGAAGCTCCTAAGATTATCGCAGATAGTTATGAAGTGAAAGCTCGCTCAGTAGTTGTATTGGTTTCGTCTTCCAATCCAGCTTAAAATACGGCCTTCCCCCCCTTTTTTTCACCTTCGTTGTGATGCGAAGTACGAAATTTTTTGAATTTCTACAGAGGAGATTTTTCATAACCCTATTATTTTTGAAGGCATTGTTTTTGCAGCAACCTGCTTATTTTTTGAGAGATCCATTTTAATTTAAGCAAAATTAAAAATAAATATTTTAGGAGTATAAACATACCATCCCATCAACGAAACACGATTGTAGGGCATCCTAGAGCGTTCTAGGAATTTCCTTCTGGAAAATTTTGTTGCTACAGAGAGCAAACATCTTTCACCAACTCACACGTTCGATCGACCGAGCCTTGGTGTTCTTCTAACGCTTGAAGACCACGCTCGACGCTAGCCGCTCCTTCTTCCGGATGAAGAAGGAAGTTCTCCGCAGCCTGGATGATTTCTTGTTCGTTGCAAACTCCGACAATTCCTCGAGCTTGGCGTAGTTCCGAAATCAGTGGTTCAAAATTTTCCATCGATGGTCCAACGAGCACCGGCTTTCTCAAGACTAAAGGCTCAACCGGATTGTGCCCGCCATGAGCTCCTCCAACGCCGAGCGTCTTTCCAACAAAGACGAACGTTGCGACCTCGTACCAATTGTTGAGCTCACCAGTCGTGTCGAGGAGTAATACCTCAGCAGATTGCAGCGGAACTTCAGAGCGAAGAGCAAAAGTCACCCCCCATTTTTTAAAGAGTTCTAAGATCTCCTGACGTCGCTCGACATAACGTGGCGCAATGATCAGTCTCAAGGTTGGAAATTTTTTTCTTAATTCCATCCACGCCTTCAACAAAATTTTTTCCTCCTCGAGATTGTGGGTACTCCCTGCCAAAAAAATCGGGTTACTTTTTTCCCAACCAAGGTCTTTAAATATCTCATTAACGTCTCTCGGAGGGGCCACTGAAGGCGCTCTCTCCTGATCATATTTCATGTTGCCTGTAATTTTGAGACGTGAGACATCGATACCCAGAGAAACCCAGCGCGTTTGATCTTTAACAGAAGGAAGTGTCATCAAGTCGAGCTGATTAAAAAATGGTTTCATGAGCCAACGGAAAAATTTCATGCGGGATTCTGATCGAGGTGAAAGTCGAGCCGTCACGATGGCCGTTGGAATCTTTTTTTTTCGACAATAAAAAAGTCGCTGCGGCCATACGTCTCCCTCGACCATGACAAGAGCCGCTGGTTGAAAGCGATTGATTAACTTGTTGGTGATCCAAAAAAAATCGATCGGATTGGCGATTGGCTCCAACCAATCAGAGGCTTGTTTGTTAGCGATCGCTAGCGCCGTCGTCGTTGTGGTCGAGAGAAGAAAGCGTGCTTCAGGATGTTTTTCTTTCCAACGATGAATGAATTTCAGTGCGATGAGAATTTCTCCAACGCTCACCGCATGAATCCAGAGGCGTCCAGTTCCAATCCGCGTGAACGTCGCTTCATCAAACATTCCCAGACGTTGCAAAAACTGATCCTGATAGCCTCCTCGTTTCCACATGCGAGGCAGGTACTGCGGCAGAATCACGATCAATCCCAGCGGAAAAAATAAATTGTAGAGAAATTGAAAGAGTTTCATGCAGGGTTTCTTTTCCGGAAAATCAGAATGCGCGTCACTCCATAAGTCCGATCGATAATTTTTTCTAATACCGAAATTTCTGGCAGCAATTGCTGTTTTTCGCATTCCAAAATCAAGAGCGCATCATCAGCCATGGCCTTCAAAAGTTCCTGGAGAGAAAGTAGCTTTAAAATAAAATCAGCCTCTGCATTCGAAGCATAAGGTGGATCAGCAAAAATTAAATCAAACTTTTCCTGCTGACGCTGCAGAAAAGAAATGGCATCGACTTGCTTGATTTCTCCAGTGAGCTTCGTGAGTTCCAAGTTTTGACGAATGACTTCGATCGATTTTTTGTCTTGATCAACAAAAGTTGCTGCTGCTGCTCCACGGCTCAGAGCCTCAACCCCCATCGCCCCCGTTCCAGCAAAAAGATCGAGCGCACTCGCCCCTGGAACACGATCACCAAGCATCGAAAAAATCGCAGCCCGAACGCGATCCATCGTGGGACGTGTGATGGAGGCTGGAGTTTTGAGTGTACGTCCTTTTGCCGTGCCGGCGATGATGCGCATGAGAAGAAGTTGATGGGGTTAGGAGTCAGGAAAAGAAAAAACTTTCAAAAACATAATTTTTTTCTTTAAAACTTCTTTGTATTTTCGTCGCCTTCTTTCTGGTTAATTCTTTTCTCAAAATTTCAAAAGCTGCCGAATCACTCCCTGCACATTGCTGTTGATTGCAGGGAGTGGTACATGTTCGAGCAAGGTGCTATGTGGATGATCGAGAGAGCCATTGATTTCAAAAGGAATCGCCACAAAACCAACCTCTCCCGATGGAACTAACAAGGAGACAGGAAGTAACCCCTGCAAACGGGATTGCAATTTGGCGTTGACTAGCAAAAGAGCATTAATATGAATCATTCCCTCAAAAGAGATGGCGCCATGGCCACGAATCATCAAATTATTGGAATGCAGTTTGAATGATTTGATGACTAAGTCACGAGGCGTAACAGCATAGGTTGCGACAGCCTCATCGAATTTGAGCAGCTGCAGTTCTTCAATACCAAGAAGCTTCCCAATTTGAGCTAGAGCTCCTCCTGGCTTAAATTGCATACCATTAGCTGCTAGTGCGCCCTCCCCTTCTTTTTTATTGGAATCCTCTAAAATGCCCTTCATAAAAAAAGTTCCTTGGAGCGTCCCTTCGATCGATTCCATACCTTTGAGAAGCTCTTTGAGTGCTACCTTAGAAAAAGAAAGGTTCAGCTGATAAGGAGAAAGGTTATTTTCTTGCTGCATTAAAAAGGAACCGTTCAATTGACCACCTGCAACTTCACTAGAAAAAGGATCAACAACAAAACTATCACTCTTTTTTCTCAAATGAGCTTTGAGATGCCTTATGGAAAAATTATTGTTCAACGTCACTTTGCTCACACGTAACATGCCGCCCCATTTTTTCATGTGAGAAGCCTCCCAAAAAGAGGAGAGCAACGACTTCCATGATGGCATGAAGTTGATAGAACTAGCATCAACAGAAGAGTTCGCAGCAGTTGTTATAGTTATGCGTGAAAGATGAAATCCTGTAAAAGGATTAAAAGAAATCTTTTCTATTTTAACTGGCACCCCAAGGATTTTCTGAACCTGTTGCTGAAGTTTTTCTTGTACCCCATCAGAGCGAATAATGAAATTGAGTGATATCGTTATTCCGGTAAGAGTGACAATAACGATTACTAAAAAGATGAGGAATTTTTTGGGAATAGTCACAAAAAAACTCTATTCTAATGTTTACTTAAGGCAATAAATAAAGTCATTATCTATTCACACCATGACAGCTCCGCTCATCATTCTTAATCCTGCTGCTCGAAGTGGACGTGCTGGAAATTTTGTAGAGGTTTTGCAGGAGCTTCGTGGCAATCCCGTTGTCAGGATGACAACGCGGCCGAGAGAGGCCGAGGAATTTGCTCGAGAAGCTGTTGCTCAAGGGTTCAAAAAAATTGTTGCAGCTGGTGGCGATGGCTTGATTAATGAGGTTGTGAATGGGATTGTTTCTAGTTCAACACCTGATTCCCCTCCTGCCCTCGGCATCTTGCCACTCGGTACGATGAATGTTTTTGCTTCTGAATTGCAAATCCCTCTCGACTCTCTTGAAGCAGCTTGGGAAGTGATTTTGGAAAATCATTTTCGTCATGTCGATTTAGCACGTGCCACGCATCTTGAAACGCAACAAGAACGTTTTTTTGTTCAGCTTGCTGGCATTGGAATTGATGCGGAGGTTTTAGAAGAAACCAGTAGCGAATCAAAGATGGCCTTTGGTCCAGTAAGTTATTTATTTTCTTTTTTAAAAGTTCTTTTTAAGCAACAACCAACTCTTTTGTTACGCTGTGAAGAGGAAATCGAACGGAAAGGTTCTTCTCTCCTCCTAGGGAATGGAAAGTTTTATGGAGGCGCCTTTCCTTTTTTTCCAGAGGCTACTCTCGATGACGGACATCTTCATGTTCTTCTTTTGAAGCATCACCATTTTTGGGAATTACTGGGCAACCTTCCCTCGCTACTCATAGGCCACCCCAAAGCCCTTTGTACGGTCCAATACTTCAAAGTCAAAAAATTGTCTATTACTCCTCAAGACTCCCGCTTCAAAATTCCTTTTGAATTAGATGGAGAGATGGTTTCTCATTTGCCTATTAAGATTAGTATTGAGAAGCATAAACTGCTAGTGTTAGTCTCTTAGCCGGATTCTCTAAATGAGAATTGCCTTTACCTATAGCCTCCAGCTTAATCCCATGTCCCCATCCGAAGCAGTTTCCGACAACGATCTCGTCACCAAAACAAAAAAAGGTGACGCTGCTGCTTTTGATGACCTAATTCGAAAGTATCATGGCCGACTCTATGGTTTGGTCTATCACATGACATCAAACCATGAAGACACCAATGACTTACTCCAAGATATTTTTTCCAAAGCCTATCAGGTGATCAGCTCCTTTAAGGGAAAATCGAGTTTTTACACTTGGATCCATCGTATTGCGGTCAATATGACGTTAAACTTTCTTAAAAAAAGAAAACGACGCCAACATTCGAGTCTCGATAATACGGACGAACATTTAGAAAATGATCCTGATTTTCTAGAAGCTGCAAATAAAAAAGATCCTCGTCATGAAATCAACATGCATGAGTTTCAAAAAAAATTGAAAATAGCGATGGGGCAACTTTCGGATCAGCATCGTGCAGTGGTAACTCTTTTTGACATTCAAGGAATTGCTCAATCTGAAATTGCTAAGATTCTAAAAACAACTGAAGGAACTGTTCGGTCACGGCTTTTTTATGCGCATCAGCAATTAAAAAACTCTCTTCAAGAATTTAGTATCAAGTAAAACCAAGCAATCTCATTATCAATCATTAACTTGTTATGGATGACCAAGTGCTTCAAAATTTAATACGAGCTGCTAGCCCCTGCGAGCTGCCATCAGCAGACGCTGTCGAACGTTTTATTGATGAATTCCATCGCCGTCAAACGGCCCTTGTGATGGAGCCTTCATTTTTAGAAAAACTTCATGCACAGTTTGATAATTTCTTCGCTCACTTCCATATTCCAGCATTAGCTTATGTGGGAGCGACAGCCGTTGCTGTTTTTCTTAGCGTCCTAATCTTGTACTCTCCTCGATTAAATCAGCACCCAAGGATGAACCCATTGATTTCAGAGGAAGTTGAAGCCCCTCTCAATTATGTCTCTTCTCCTGCTTTCGAACAACGCATTGAACCAGTCACCTTTGAATTAAAGCAAAAAAATGAAGAGACTGGTGACGTCATCTCACCACTCTCTTTTGTTTTAAAACGAAAATCGTCACCATCTTACCCTAAAAACTTTTAGAGCATTTTCAAAAGAGTTATAGCCGCGCATTACGGCATTACTCCGGTGCTTTTTGACTCTCGTCTCAGAATACACTGCGGGTCTGCGCTCCTCGTTCCTTGTACTGCATCATCTATAACTCTTTTTAAAACGCTCTAGCACTTCTTAAATTTAATCCTCATCCCATGAAAAAAAATGTCCTCCTTCTTTTCGTTGCGCTTTCTTTTTTCTTTAACGGTTGCTTCTCTAATAAAAAAGTTTTAAAAATCGGATTAAATGCTGAATTGACCGGTGAAGTTCCTGCGGTGGGAGCCTCTTGCGTCAATGCTGCAAAACTTTTTGTAGAACATGTTAATCAAAAAGGTGGTCTCGATGTGGGAGGGGTGAAGATTCCGATTTCACTCGTCGTTGGAGACAATGGAGCGAAGCCTGATCAAGCAGCAACGGTGGCTCAACGCCTCATCTCTCAAGAAAATATTCTTGCAATGGTCGGGCCCAACATTAGCTCCTGCGCAATCCCTGCAGCAGAGATTGCTGAGAGTCTGCATTGCCTCATGTTTTCTCCCTGGTCGACCAATCCGCTCACAACAATCAGTAATAAAACAAAAGCTTTTAAAAAATGGGTCTATCGCGGTTGCTTTACCGATGCTGTTGAAATTCCAGCATTGGCTCAATTTGCACGAGGCAACCTGAATCTCAAGCGAGCTGCGATTCTCTATGATATTTCGAGCGAGTATCCTACAAGTGCAACAGCTCTTTTCACAAAAGCCTTCACCCAAAAGGGAGGCTCTGTTGTTGCGACAGAAACTTACACCACCGGTGATCGTGATTTCAGTGCACAACTCACCAAGATTAAAAAAGCCAATCCTGAGGTTCTCTTTTTGCCAGCTTATTACAATGATGGTCCTCTCATTGCAGAGCAAGCTCGCCGCCTGGGAATCACTGCGATTTTTCTTGGAGGAAATTCTTGGAGCACGCCTGAAATGTTAAAACTCGATTCAGGCCACTACCTCAATGGATCGTTTCTTTCGAATCACTTTTCGACTCAATCCGATGCATCTCAAGTTAAAAGTTTCATCACTGAGTATCAGCAAAAATTCGGTCAATTGCCAGATGACATCGCAGCCTTGACCTATGACACCATGGGAATTTTATCGGAAGCCATCGTCAAAGCTGGAAAAGCTGATCGGACCGCCATCCTTGATGCCATGGGGATGATCGAGCACTTCTCGGGAATCACCGGAAACTTTATCTACGAAAAAGAGAGCCATGATCCGAAGAAAAGTATTGTAATTTTGACGGTTAAGGATGGAGCCTTCGGATATGTCACGACCGTGGAACCTTAGTTGTCCAAAAAATTTATTTTTTGGACAAGTTTTTCAGGTTACAGGTTACAGGTTGCAGGACTAAGATGAGCTGAACCTAGCTTATTCGTTACCATTGATATGTTATGATGATTTTTATTTTTTTAGATTTTTGCCGCAGGCCTTACTTTGACCTGTATAACCTGTAACCTGTAACCTGTAACCTGCAAACCTGATTAATGAATTATTTCTTGCAACAGAGCATCAACGCCCTGCAGCTGGGCTCCATC
>VHCR01000049.1 GCA_016871655.1 Verrucomicrobiota bacterium | reverse complement strand
CGTTGCCACAAAAATTTGGGAAGAGGCTCTTTCAACCACGTGGCAGCGACCACCTGTCTGGGTTCATGGCGATATCAGTCCTATGAATTTGCTGGTGAGAAAAGAAAAATTGAGTGCAGTGATTGATTTTGGACAGCTTGCTGTTGGCGACCCTGCGTGTGATCTGACGATCGCATGGACGTTCTTTCAAGGCGAGAGTCGTGAACTTTTTCAATCGATGCTTCCATTCGATGCTGCAACATGGACGCGTGCTCGTGCTTGGACGTTGTGGAAATTTCTCATAGCTGCGGCTGGCCTCACCAGCTGGAATGCATTTGGCGCTACGCGAACCTGGCAAGTCATTGAAGAATTATTTAGAGGAGGTATAAGATTTTTTAGGTTAGTAAAATAGGACAGCTGGTGTCGCACTAAACTACCGGGATGCCGGCCCCAAAAATTTCTCTTTGCTTTGTTTCAAGATATCATTTCTTCCATAAACTGTTTCCAGATAGTCTTGCGTGGGGTCATAATCTTGATGGAGCCCTTTGAATGATTGGGTCGCTTCCCAAAGTCTCATCCGACTTTTTGAAAAAGCAGCTAAAGCTTCTTGACGATTTGAGGTATCAAAATTTTTAAATTCGCGATCAGCTTTGGCTGTTTCTGCAACAAGATCGTTAAGATGCTGTTGAAAGAGTTGATGGAGCCTTTCTGTATTACTTTGTTGATGATCTCGAATTTGCTGCAGCCAAGTTTGGCGACCTTTCAACTTTCCTATTAAGTATTCAACCTCCTGTAAAGAGTTCGGACTGATTTCTAATACTCTTTCAAGAAAAGAAATATCAGCCTCAATTTTAGCCGAGTATGCATCTACTGAGGTCGATATTTTTTCTTTTAAAGATGAAATAGTTTCCGTTAGTTCTCTCATTACCGCTGGTTGAGTGGAGGGAGAAAGCAGCCTTTCGCGCTCCCTCTCTCCAGAAGTAGGAGTTTCGACCGCTACTGAAAACGTCTGGTCACGAGAAATTCCTTTATTCGTCTCGACTACTAGTTTTTCTAATCGTTCTATTGCTGATTGCAGGCGCAAAAGATAATTAATAGAAGCATCGTGTGAATGATCGGAAAGATCAATTAATGATGGGATGAGAGAAGGGTTGTTGTGTTGAAGAAACTCCTCCTTCGCAGCTTGAAAATGAACCTCGCGTGAGGAAGTATATTCCTGATAAGAGAAAATATTTTTTTCTAATAGTTGGAGAAATAAAGTGGGATTTTGCGTTGTTTTTGGGGACGATAATTTATAAAATTCATTCCAACAATTCATGTTTATTCTATCCGCTTTTTTTAATAGCGCCTTACTACCTTCGCTAGTTGGAGGCCACGAAGTTGCTCTCGATATCGAACTATCGATTGATGTTCTTTGATAGGGTTGTTCGTGAAGAGGTGATATTATTTCAATGGCGTTTTCTTGATCAGGAACAGGTTGGTAAGGATGATCTGCAGAGCGAAAATAAGAAAAAAATTTTTGGACATCTGAAAAATGAGGAAGAATCGAGGCTCTCGACGAATCCGTAGCGGTGCTTCGAATGGTTGGATCAGCGGCGCTTGATATTTGGCTGGATCTGCGGTTGATGTCTGACGTCTTTTGAATGTTTTGCTTCGGATTCAAATAAGTCCGTTCATCAACGTGAGCATAGTTCGGAGAATCCCTGGGCGTGTGGTAGTTTGGAAATTCCATAGCAAAAAGCGCCACTAAATCATAAAATAGCGATGATAGCAAAATTTTCTGTAATCTATAACCTGTAACCTGTAACTTATCTCTATTTATCATGATTCCAATCAAGACAGCTTCTGAAATTGAAAAGATGCGCCTTGCCGGCCAGGCTGCTGCGAAGGTTTTGGATTATCTGGCGTCGCTCGTCGAACCGGGGCGTACAACGGGAGAGATTGATCGTGCGGCAGGGGAGATGATTGCAAAGCTTGGTGGGAAAAGTGCTTTTTTAGGTTATCACGGCTTTCCAGGACAAACTTGCATTTCGGTGAATGAAGAAGTCGTTCATGGCATCGGAGGCGCGCGACGTCTCGCTTACGGCGATATTGTTTCGATTGATGTGGGTGTGATTTTCAATGGTTGGATTGGCGATACCGCTCGGACTGTTCCTTGCGGCCTTGTGGCATCTGAGACAGAGCGGCTTTGTAAGGCGACGCAGGCGATGTTGATGAGTGCGATTTCTTTTGCTACAGCAGGGCGACGGCTGGGAGATTTATCAGCGCATATCGAAGAGCAGGCATTAAGGCAAGGGTTTAGCGTCGTCAAGGAATTTGTGGGTCACGGTGTGGGACGTCAATTGCACGAAGAGCCACAGGTTCCGAATTTTGGCCGTCGTGGAACCGGGCCCAAGCTCAAAGCAGGGATGACGCTCGCGATTGAGCCGATGATCAATCTCGGCGTCGATGGAGTTAAAATTCTTGCTGACAAATGGACCGTCGTGACTGCCGATGGAAAACCATCCGCTCATTTTGAGCACACAATTCTTGTGACAAATGAAGAGCCGGAGATTTTGACAAAATTGGTAATATAAAAAATTTTTCAAAAAATGAAAATTTTTCTGGCCTTGATCATCTTCTTCTGTCATATTCGTCAGCCCTCTTGAAAATGGAATTAAATTCCTTGGATGTTCTTTTTTTCAAAAGGTCTTCTTTCCCGCATTATTACTAACGTCCCTTCTTTTTTTCCATGAAAGTTCGAGCTTCTGTCAAACGCCTTTGCGAAACATGCAAGGTTGTGCGCCGCAAAAATGTGGTGCGCATCGTCTGCAAAAACCCTCGTCACAAACAGCGTCAAGGCTAAACTTTTTTATTTTTATTAACCTCGTCCCCGCGAAGGTGGGGATCCATGACAACTAAATTATGCCACGACTTCTCGGTATTGAAATTCCAGGTGACAAGCGGATCGAAGCTTCTCTTGTCTACATTTATGGTATCGGCCCTAAAACAGCGAAGCGGGTTCTCGAGCGAGCCAACATCAATCCTGATCTTCGCGCCAAGACGCTGACGCCGGAACAAATTGGTTCTATCATTCATGCCATCACTGATGAAAAAATCATGATCGAAGGTGACCTTCGTCGTGAGTTGCAAGGTAACCTCAAACGTCTCCAAGCGATCAACTGCTATCGTGGTATTCGTCATCGTCGAGGACTCCCCGTGCGTGGTCAACGCACACAAACAAATGCTCGCACGCGTAAAGGCCCACGCAAGACCGTTGGTGTTGCTAAGGCGAAAGACTAGTTCATAATTTCATTTCCCATGTCCGAGGAAACACCTACACCTGATTCCGTTATCGAAGCTGCACCAGAGGCAGCTCCAGAGGCCGTTGCTGAAAAAGCTCCGAAAGCCAAGAAGGCTCCTAAAGCTAAAAAATCAGAAGAAGCAGCTGCAGCTCCTGCAGCCCCTGCTGTTAGTTTTAGCTTGGATGATCCGATTGAACTTCCAAAAATTATTAAAGCAAAGGGGAGTAAAAATATTTCTCATGGAATTGCTCACGTGCAAGCTACTTTTAACAACACGATTGTTTCTATCACGGATCTTCGCGGTGCTGTCTTGGGATGGTCAAGTGCTGGCAAGATGAGCTTCAAAGGATCTCGTAAGAGCACTGCTTACGCAGCCCAAGTCGTAGCTCAAGACGCTTGCCGTCAGGCGATGGGGCATGGTCTTAAAGAAGTAGAGGTTCGCGTAAAAGGACCTGGCTCAGGTCGTGAATCAGCCGTCCGCGCGATGCAGGCGATTGGACTTGAAATTAATGTCATTCGTGATGTGACTCCGGTTCCTCACAATGGATGTCGTCCACCGAAACAACGTCGCGTCTAATTTTAACACTGATTATTTCTAATTTTTATGGCTCGTTATACAGGACCCAAAACTAAAGTCAGCCGCCGCCTCGGCGTTCTTCTTGGTGGCTCACCTCGCGCTTTTGAAAATAAAAGCTATCCTCCCGGCATGCATGGCCCAAAAGGGGCGCGTCGCAAACTTTCTGATTATGCAACAGCAATGGCTGAGAAGCAAAAATTGCGTTTTCAGTATGGCGTGTTAGAGCGTCAGTTTCAACGGTACTTTGAAACGGCTTCTCGTCAACGTGGTGTTACAGGTTTGCTCTTGCTTCAATTATTGGAGACCCGTCTCGACAATATTGTGTATCGGATGGGCTTTGCAAAAACTCGCCAAGGTGCTCGCCAGCTTGTTTCTCATGGACATGTTCTTGTCAATGGACGCAAGACAGATATCTCTTCTGCAAATCTTAAAGTCGGAGATACCGTGACAATCAAGGAGAAGCAAGGTTCGCGACGCCTCGTGCAGCGTGGTCTTGAGCAAATTCAAATCGTAGAGCCTCCAGCTTGGCTCGAAGTAGATAAAGAAACGTTGATTGGAAAAGTTTTGAGCATTCCAACACGCGATGAGATTAATCCAGTCGCTAATGAGCAACTCGTAGTCGAGCTCTATTCTCGCTAAAAATTGCCTCATTAATTCTACTGTGGCTGCAAATTACGGCGTTGCTGTGGTGCTCACCGCTTCACGTATTAATATACGCTCAGCGTCTGCGCTCCTCGCGCCTTGTACTTCGCTAGCCACAGCGAATTACTAAGGCAATTTTGAATTTGCGTTCTTACCCTTCATGCGCCGTCGCTTAATCACGAAGAAGCCTTGGCGAAGTCGGATTAGCCAAGTCGGAAGCGAATTACTGACGCAGTTTTATTGAGCAAGGGGTGTACTCAACCGCTGAGCGCTGTTGTTCCTTGCACTTCACTAGCAAATAAAATTTTCATGAACAGTTTGCCATTTTCAAAAGTCATGATCTTTGGTCGTCCTGGAAGTGGGAAGTCGACATTTGCTTTGGCGTTGTCTCAAAAAACAGGATTGCCGCTGCATCATTTAGATAAACATTTTTTTGAAGCAAATTGGATTGAACGGAATTATCAAGAATTTTTAAGTATTCAACGAACTTTTGTCGAGAGTGACGCTTGGATTGTAGATGGAAACAGCACCAAATCTCTTGAAATGCGTTATTCAAAAGCAGACCTCGTATTATATTTTAATTATCCACGATGGATTTGTTATTGGCGCATCGTTCAAAGACTCTTCAAAAAAAATAATGCAATTGATGATCGTGCGAGTGGTTGCAAGGAAACCATTCGTCTCAGTTTGCTCCGTCACATGTGGAGCTTTGAAGAGCGTGTTGCGAAGCCGATTGCCCTGCTAAAAGAAAAATATCCTTCCACGCGATTTATAGAAATGACCTCCGATCGAGAAGCTGAAGCGCTTTTAAAATAAATCTTTCACAAAGAATTTAGCCACTTGATCCAAGTGCGATTAGAATCATATTCGTACCAAGGAACTGATGGTGGCAATGGTGTAAAGGATGAGGTTAATGCCTGGTAGACATTTAAAAATCCGCCGCTAATGGTTTTACGTTGAAGTGAGGGAAGTTTATCGGTCGCTGCGAGGAGGCGTGCGATCAGGCTGTTGTAGGGTTCATGAGGAAATTGAGCCATCAAAAGTGCAAAGGTTCCAGTAACAAAAGGAGCGGCAGCAGATGTCCCATTCATGTAAGCGTAAGAAGAGTCGCCAGTCCCCTCGATATAATAAAAATCGTTTGTGCTTTCAAAGTCGCTTCCAGGTCCTCCATAAGTTGAAAAGATCCAAGTGCCAGGAGCTGCCAAGTGAACAGATTTTGCTCCATAGTTAGAAAAAGAAGCTAGATTATTATGGGTATCAGTTGCCGCAACAGAAACAATATTATCGAGTTTATAACTTGCTGGGAACAGTGGCATCGTATCATTATTGATGCCATGGCTAAATTGATCGCCATTGCCTGCCGAGCAGACAGCGATGACGCCTGCAGCCCGTGCGCGCTCGAAAGCATGTAGTTCTCCAAAAGAATAATTTGGACCAGGGTAACCAAAACTACAATTTAGAATCTTAGCTCCATGATTAGTAGCATAGTCGATGCAGGCAATTTCATCACTTGTCGAACCTGCGCCGGCACTTAAAAATTTACAGGCCATGAGTTGAACTTTCCAGGCGACTCCGGAAATGCCAATGTGGTTATTACCAACAGCGCCGATAATTCCAGCACACATGGTGCCATGACCAAAAGTATCGAGAGGGTCATCATGATTGTAAGCATCACAGCCATGCAGATCGCCACGATTGGGATGAGGATTATTCCATATGTTAGCGGCTAAGTCTTGATGAGTGTAGCGAATACCAGAATCAAGAACAGCAACAATAACGGCAGAGGCATCGGTTCTAATATTCCAAGCGTTGACAGCATCAATCCCGTGATAAGAATGATAGTTAAGAAGATCCTTTTGATAACTAAAATTTTGATCGTTAGGTATGGTGCACCCATGAATAATGATGTCTGGTTCGCTAGTGCCAGTGGTCTTTAAAGCAGAAGTTGAGAGAGCTGTTGGGAGTGCTTCGAGTGAAGAGGCAGCAAGCTCAACACGATAGAGTAACGCATTCTCCGTGACGCGTTCCATAGACGTTACTTGACTTCCCATCTTTTTTAAAAAAATTTCTGGATCTTCTCCTGGAGCTAATGTGACGAGAAAATGATTGGCAACCATTTCTTGGCGCATAACGACAGAGTTATTTTTTGCATCGATGATTTCTTCGGTGCGAATGTTAGGATATTTAAAATCAGTGTTCAGAATGCGCAGGCGTGTTTTTTGGCCTGGCTCAGGACCATCTATTTCTATGGCTTCCGCAACGACAGCCCCCGGAAATTCGCGATGTTCTTCGGGTGATAGTTGGTTGAGTGGGGAGGGTTCTAGCAGTCTGCTGAGTGGCACTTTTGATGCCGTAGCAGAGCGAGCTATCGCAGTTTGCTTATGTTGCATTGATGGAGCGAGGGCAACAACTGAAATTGTTTTTTTAGCACCATCGGAACAATGTTGTTTCGAGCCCAACACACTGAGTGCGATAACAGCAGAGCAGAACAAAAAAGAAAAAATAAGTGGTCTGACATTCTTCATAACACAAATCGGAAAAATAATTTAAGCTTATTTTTCTGTAATGCAATTTGTTTTAGTTTTTTGCATGACACGAGCATGGTAGATTCTAGTGTTGATCATAGTGCCCTACAGCCTATAGCCTATAGCCTCCAGTCTTTTTTATGCCTGCCAAAAAACTAATCGTTCAACCAGAACGCCGTTATCAAGGGATTGCTGTTGCTCCCGGGATTGCGGAAGGGCGGCTTTTTTTGCACGTTCCCCATCCAGAAGAAATTCCTTTTCGCAAGATTGATGGAGAGGAAATTCCGATTGAAATTCAACGTTTCAAAAGCGCTTTGTTAGAGACCCAGCGAGAGCTTCAGGAAATTCAGCGGCGCATTACAGAATCGGTGGGAGCGGCTGATGCCACGGTTTTTGATGCACACTTGCTTTTACTCGAAGACCCTGAATTAATCAGGGAGACACTCGAATCCTTGCAGCAAAAGCGGTACAACATTGAGCACATTTTCAATGATGTCATCAAGCGAACATGTCAGGCCTTGCGCAAAACTAAAAATTCTTATTTGCGAGAGCGAACGATTGATATTGAAGATGTGTCTCGACGCATCTTGCGCCATCTTTTAGGCAGAAACATAGCGAGATCTCATCTTCCTCATGAGCATCCGATTATTGTGGCTCATTCCCTGACGCCTTCCGATGCGGCTATGCTGCATCATGAAAATGTTGCAGCTTTTGCTACGGAAGTGGGAAGTAAAACTTCTCACACGGCGATTATCGCGCGCGCGTTGGGTATTCCTGCTATTGTCGGATTGCATGCGATCGGTTCTGAAATTAAACATGGCGATGTAGCGTTGCTCGATGGCTACGATGGACTATTAATCGTTCATCCCACACAAGAGACGTTGCACTATTATCACAATGTTAAATTGCAGCAGCAGCATCTAGAAAAAGATCTCGCGAAAATTAGAAAAGCCTTGCCGGTTACGCAGGATGATCATCGGATTATTTTATCAGCCAATATTGAGTTGCCTCAAGAAATGGATGAAGTGATTTCCAGTGGTGCTGAAGGAATCGGATTGTATCGCACCGAATTTCTTTATCTCAATCGTACGAATCCTCCCGAAGAAGATGAGCAGTATGCTGTATTTCGTAAAATTGCGGAGCAAGCACAGCCACATGGTGTGATTATTCGGACCTTTGATGTTGGTGCAGATAAGCCCGTAAAATGTTTAGAACTCTCCGAAGAATCAAATCCCTTTTTAGGATGTCGTGGGATTCGATTCTGCCTGCAAAACAAAGAGCTTTTTAAAATTCAACTAAGAGCAATTTTGAGAGCTGCCGTAGTAGGAAACCTGCGCATGATGTATCCGATGATTTCCTGTATTGAAGAACTTCGAGAAGCCAATGCTGTCTTGGAAGAGGCTAAACAAGAGCTTCGCGAGCGTGGAGCTGCTTTTTTTGAAGATTTGGAAGTAGGAATCATGATCGAGGTTCCTAGTGCGGCTGCTATTGCTGACTTGTTAGCTAAAGAAGTGAAATTTTTTAGCATTGGAACCAATGACTTGATTCAATACCTCACGAGCGTTGATCGTGGGAATGAGTCGATTGCTTATCTTTACAACCC
>VHCR01000048.1 GCA_016871655.1 Verrucomicrobiota bacterium | reverse complement strand
TTATCGCTGGAAATGCCTCCACCAGTATCTCCAATGCTGACCCAGAGATGAGTTTCATCGCGTCCAGTGAGTACGCGTAAGGTGCCACTTTCTTTCATAGCTTGAAAACTATTGCGAATAATGTTGTAGAGAGCCTGTTTGAATTGATCGCGATCTAGCAAAAGTGCAGGAAGATTTTTTTCAAGAGCTAACTCTAGTTCAATATTGCGATTTTCAATTTCTTGTTTCAAAAAGGAGAGCACCTCTAAAATAACGCTGTTCAGCTCTTCCATTTTGAGTTGCAAAGGAAGAGGTCGCATCGCTTTTAAAAATTGAGTGATGATTTGATCAAGGCGTGTGACTTCATTTGTTGCAACAGAGAGAGAATGTTGAAGTTCTTCGCGTTGCTCCTTCGGGAGCTTAGAAAGACGCCGCTCGAGCAGTTGCAAATGGATTGTCAATGAGTTGAGAGGATTTCCGATTTCATGAGCAACCTCTGAAGCCAGCAGTGTTGCTACTGACGAACGCTCGCTGGCAAGAGCCTCTTCTGCCTGACGTCGTGTGCTGGTAATATCTCGTAAAATAATCGCGCGTCCCGCTAGTGTTCGAATAAAATTTTCACTCTCATCGCTCATGAGAGGAGCGACATAAAAATTGAGAAAGCGATGTTCAGGATAGAAAACTTCTAGGTCGCGACTTGCAACTTCATTGGCTTGAGTGATGAAATCAAGCGATAATCCAGGGACAACAGCAGACAAAACTTTTCCGATATTTTCGGGGCCCTGAAGGCCAAAGAATTCACACGATGCACGATTGAGATAGATGACACGACCTTGGGGATCCGTGACAATGATTCCTTCGAGCAGAGAATTAAAAATCGTTTCTAAAAAACCACGATCGCGCGCGAGGTCTTGCAAATACTGGCTGATCTCGTGCGGAGGGACGAGGCGAATGCGTTCGATGAGTTTATCCAAAAATCCCTGTTTCATATTAGAGTTTGCCAAAATGCTACTGCTGCAGCGCAGGACTGTGTCACTCCGGTGCTCGTGTCCTCGAGTATTAGATATACACTGCGGTACTGCGCTCCTCGTTCCTTGTCCTGCATCTGCATCAGCGCATTTTGACTAAACTCTAAGCCATTGTAACAGCAAAAACTTATTTAATTTAAGAGTTCTTCGAGTTCTTCAACACGTCGCTCAAACAGATCCAGTGTGGTTTTGACAGGCTCTGGACTTTTCATATCAACGCCGGCGGTTTTCAACGTGTCGATGGGGAAGTGACTTCCTCCACTGCGTAAGAAGTCAAGGTAGCGCTCATGATTCCCTGTTTTTAAAACTTGTGTTGCGAGTGTGACTGCAGCTGAGATGCCGGTAGCATATTGATAAACATAAAATGCATTATAAAAATGAGGGATGCGGAGGCACTCCAATTCCAACGCTTCATCAATGAAGACGCCGGGTCCAAAATAGCTGTCAAGCAGAGTGCGATATGTTTTTCTAAAAAATTCGAGCGTGAGGGCCTCACCAGCTTCTTCGGCAGCATGGGTGATTTTTTCAAACTCTGCAAACATCGTCTGACGAAAGACCGTGCCGCGAAGATCATCGATTTGACGATTGATGATGTAGGCGCGCATTTTTTGATCGTCCGTTGTTTTCAGCAAATGTTCGGTGAGCAAGACTTCATTAAAAGTTGAAGCGACTTCTGCTAAAAAAATAGGGTAGTGATAATTTTGGAACATTTGTGTCTTGCGCGCATACCAGGTGTGCATCGAGTGCCCAGCCTCGTGAGTCAACGTGTAGATGTCAGCAAAAACATCAGCTTTATAGTTCATCAAAATATAGGGAGGTCCCTCATAGCCTCCAGCAGAGAAGGCGCCGCTTCGCTTCCCTTTGTTTTCATAACGATCGCACCAGCGTTCTTGTTTTAAGCCACGAGCTAAGGTTTGCACATACTCATTTCCAAGAGGATGCAAGGAGGCGAGAACTTTTTCAGTGGCTTCATCAAAAGAAACATGGCTCTGTATCGATGCTACAAGAGGAGCGTAGGTGTCGTAGACATGGAGATCAGGAAGTTGAAAAACTTTTCGACGAAGTTCGTAATAGCGAAACAAAACATCGCGGCGTGAGCGAACAGCAGTGATCAAATTATCGTAGACAGAAACAGGAACATCATCATCAAAAAGTGCTTCTTCTAACGCCGATGGATAGTTGCGCGCACGGGCGTGGAAGACATCGCCTTTGATCGAGCTGGCGAGAGAGCTAGCGAGCGTGTAGCGATGATCTGAAAATTCTTGATAAAACTTTTCAAAAGCTTCTTGGCGTACTTTGCGATCGGGACGTTGTAAGAGTGAGCTGAAGCTGCTTTGGGTGAGTGTAATCTCACGATTTTGATCATCACATACCGTTCCAAAAGTCATATCGACATTGGTTAGTTGTGAAAAAGTTTCGCTGTGGCCATCGATGGTGGCAGCACACAAAGCCATGAGACGTTCTTCACGATCACTCAAAATGTGATCGCGCTGACGACGAAGCCGCTCGAGTGGAGTGATCCAATTTTTGAGCAAAGGATCGGCGAGAAAAGCTGCAAACTTTTTATTATCGATCGCTTGAATTTCAGGTGCAATGAACGAGGAAGCTTCTTCAATTTTAGTGATCAATGATTGAAAACGTCCTTCTCGTTCCAGTGATGTTGCATTGCTGCTGTCTTCGGAGACGCGCAGGCTCGCGTATTGAGAGAGTCGCTCGATGAGTTGATTGCATTTTTTTTGATATTCCAAAAGATCATGAAGCTTTTGAGGAGATGCTCCAAGATGACCGCGAAAATCAGCGAGGGTAAGATAGAGCTTCGAGAGCTCTTGGAATGAGGTTTCCCAGGCTTGATCTGTTGCAAAGAGTGGTGTGAGATCCCAAGTGTCAGCGGGTGAGATCTCGTGGCGAAGAGAGAGTTTGGAAGACATGAGAAAGAGGATAGCATAAGTTTCATTGAAAAGGAAGAAAGTCGCAGTAAACTTAAAACATGGCCATTTCGTTTCCATCTGAGGAATACAAGGGAGTTGAAGATGTTCTTGAACATCGCGAGATTCCTGATAGACAGGATGCTCTTCATGCAGGTTCTTTTTTTGGCGAACCTATTGCTAAAGTGGATACAACCAGGAGCCCTTCTGTTTCTGATGCCTCCACGAAATCGACATCGTTGATGATGTCTACAGAGAGTTTTGATGAGGATGACATGTCCACAGAGAACGAAGAATGGGACGATAGTGTTTGGAGAGATGTTGATGATGTTCCATCGATTAAAGTTCAAGAAAGTGCCGAAGAACTTCTTCAAAAATCACAAGGACTTTTAGCACTGATGGTCTTTCATCCTCAAGAAGTAAAAATGTTGCAAAGAAAAATTCAGCAACAACAAAAAGTGGTGGAAGAGATGATGGAGGATCTGTCGAAAGTTTCTTCTGCTGAAAAAGAACAAATAGTTTTAATTGGAGCAACGCTGACGCGACTGGGAGAACTGCGCGATCATTTTATCGTCAAAGAAAAAATGCTCTCTCAATATTTGGAGAGCGATCCTTTCAATGACAAACATGTTCTTTATCCGAGGAGGATTTATGCAGAGGCAGCGAGATTGGTTTTTGAAAAAAAAGAGCAATCTCGAATGGCATGCGACTATTTTTATCGATGGTATGATGCAGAGGTGAGTTACTATGAGAAAGCTGATCCCATGCAGTGTTCTCATGATCCCGAATTTTATTTAGATAAAAAAAATCGTAGTAATCCGTTAGTGAAATATAACGCTCAACGTGCAGCTAGAGCATTGAGATTTTTTGATAAAGCGCTACAAGGATCGATCGATGCGATAACCAAACAAGTGGAGAAGGCGGCCGGCATTGCGATGAATCAATCTCTTGCTTGGGATCAAACAGAACGGCATCTGATTTTTTCAATGGGAGAAAAAACAGGGGCCTACCTCCAAGTCTCTACGCCGTTGAGCAAAAGTGAGACAGCGGTGGGGGAAGATTTACGCAGGCAAGGAATTGGAGGAATCATTCCTTCAGTGCGTGATGATGGTCGAGCTCCAATTAATACGCGGCTTACTCAACTTTTTAAAATAGAAAGTGGAAAAAAAATTCTCATTCACGAACGTCAGCAACATGGAATCAATGATCATTTTGCTATTCAGGATTCTCGTCAACGGCGCCAAGCAAATCTTTCTTCGATGAGGCAGCTCATACAAAGTGGTGCAGAGGCTGATTCTGCCTTTATCCGAGATGCCATTGAATATCCTGATCAGCAGCATCAACTTTTTTATATCAATACCAACCTCACTACACCGACATGGACTCCGCGTGGAAGTAACAATAACGAATTCACTTATTCTCGTCATCAAGGAATGGCGATGAAGTCTGTTGAGAAAGAAAAAGCGTTTTTAGTGCTCCATCCTGATGACTCAACCAAGCAGGAGAGTGTTGACTTGGACGTTACTTGTATCGATTTTCGTTTTCCCGTGAATTATGCCATTAGTGATCCTCATGAAGATCTCAGAGCTCTAGATCCAGGAATGATACTCGTATGGCCAATGCTGGAGGAACATAATCAAGGAGAATTTAGAAAACTTTTTGGGAGTGTCAATCTGTATGCTCCCATTGGAGGGCTTTTAGGTTCTACCTATAAAAAGTTATGCGCTCAAGCAAGGACAGATGCCAATCCCAACAGTGTAGCAATAAAGCTTCAACGTGAAATAGAAGAGCAAGTTTTATATCTTCGTGAGATGTTTCAAACGGGAGCTTATCAACGAGCAGAGCAGGATAGATTTAAAATGCCGCGACATATTGATCTTCTGGTGAACGCCTTTCGTCGTGCTTCAGAACTCGTCGATAACCATCAAGTGCGTGTTGTGAACGCCGGTGGTTGCATGAGTGGTAAAGATCGTGAAGGAGTTGCCAATGCTGAAAATGAAGCTGCGGTGATTATTCAAGATCTTGGCCGAAATATTGAGCCGAGCAAAGGCAGTCGCTATGATGCAGAGACGCAGGTTATTTATGATACTTGTATGACAGGTGTTGTTGATAACACTCGGCAAGTAACGGGAATTGGAGGGAGCAAAAATGCGAAAGAGATTGCGAATCAAATGAGCGACCTTCATGCGATAAGCTATGCGCAGGGTGCTTCGCAGTTTGTGAAAGCGTAAAATTTAGAAGATGAGAGATAGAAGTTGTGATCTGCTGACGCAGACAAAGAATCTAATTTTGACGAAGGTCTCGCCCCTATCTCCAATCTTCTATCTTCCATCTTCTAGAGCATTTTCAATGCTCTACCCCGTCGTTCGAAGTCCACTCGCAATCGCGTTAATCGAAAGTAGGACTTGAGGAAGCAGCTGTTCTGCCTCAGATGGATTAGTTTCACGAGCCGCTCTCCACTTTTTCAAAAGTCTTATTTGATGTTCGTGTAAGAATTTCAATGCCTCGGCTCTCAATGCTAGTGTTTTAGCCATTCTGGGGCGACGTTCTTTGAAAGAACCGCCCAGGATTTTTTTCAATTGATGCTCTGTTTTTTGAAATTCATTAACAATGAAAAAAAAGAGGCGAGTGCGAATCGAAGCATCAGTTACGAGGCTTGCATATTTTTCCATAAGGGAAAGATGGGCGCTTGCGAGATTCGTTTCGACATTGGACAAGAGATAATTGAGGAACGGCCATGAGCGATGATTTTTTTGGAGAGCTTTGAACAAGGATGGTTTTTTTTCTTCCAAAGCAGATAATGCTGATCCAACTCCGAACCATCCCGGAAGAAAATAGCGAGCTTGATTCCAGCTGAAGACCCAAGGGATCGCGCGGAGGTCAGTGAGGCTTCGTTGAGCAGATCTCCGTTTCGGACGTGATCCGATACGACTGGCTTCCAGCGCATCGAGAGGTGTTGCTTGTTCATAAAAATTCATGAACCCTTCCGTTTGAATCAATTTTTGATAAGCTGAGCAACTTTCTTCCGCTAAAAACTCTGCGATGCAAAAAGATTCTAAATTTTTTTTCTTCTCACGAGGCAAAGAAGCCCCAGCGACTCCTGCTAGCAAAAGTTCCAAATGGTAAGTTGCTGTAGAACTGTTTGGATATTTTTGAGCGATGGTCTCGCCTTGCTCCGTCATCCTCAAATCACCTTGTAATGAGCCTTGTGGAAGTGCCTGTAAAAAAAGATCTGTCGGTCCGGCTCCTCGGCTGATAGTTCCTCCACGGCCATGGAAAAATTGTAATTTGACATTTTGTTTTTTTCCCACGAGCGCCATTTTTCTTTGAGCTTCATGGAGCTCCCATTGACTAGCGATGATACCGCAATCTTTATTGCTGTCGCTATAGCCGATCATCACCTGCTGCGCAGAAGTTGAAGTTGAAAGTTGGGGGTGCAATAAAGAGGCGTTGTCAAAATTGTTATCTTTATCTTTAACTTCAACTGGTAACTTAAATTGTCGCGAAGCGAGACAGGATGGCTCTCGCAGCCAGCTTTCAATAATTCCTGCCGCGTTTTTCAAATCCTGTCGTGATTCAAAAAGAGGAACGATTGGAATAGGGGAGTAGAGGGTCTTTCCATTCCATTTGGCAAGGCCTGCTTCGCGTGCGAGTATCACAACTGCTAGCAAATCCGAAACACAATGTGTCATGCTAACGATAAGGGAACCGATTCCTTCGTATCCAAAATTTTCGGCATGTTGTTGAAGAATGCGATAGCATTCAAGAACAGCTGTGGCTTCTTCACCAAGGAAAGAATCAAGAGGTCGAAGTTTTTTTGGAGAAGCAAGTTCTTGATGAAAAAAAGCGAGTCGTTTTTCTTTATTCCACTCTAGAAATGAGTCTGCATCGGGTACTGCGGCTGCCTGTAAAATTTGCTGCAAGGCACGATCGTGGAAATTGCTATTTTGGCGAATATCTAATTTTGCAAGATGAAAACCAAATACATCGAGTAGGCGGAAAAGAGGTCTTAGTGAATTTTCAACCAGATGCTGGGCGTCAATGTTATTGAGGCTTCGAACAAGAATTTCTAAGGCAGAACGAACCTCTGTAGTAGAAGAAAGTATAATTTTATTTTGATCACGATTAGGCTGCTCTCCTTTTTTAAATTTTGAAGGAAGTTTTGCTTGAATTAAGAGAGCAAATTGACGCCACGGTTCATCGCGATAAAGATTTTCAATTTCTTTTCCTGTGATTCCTAATTCTTCGCTGAACTGCTCAATCGATTGCAACAGCTCTTCGGAAGGTTGTTGAAAATGTCGTGAGAGAGGGAGTGCATTGCTCAATTGATCAAAGGATCGATGGAGCAGAGCAATGGCTCGACGCCTTAATTCTAAAAGAGTTTCTTGAGTGACTGCGGCGGTTACAAAAGGATGACCATCACGATCGCCGCCAACCCAAGTTCCAAAGTGAAGCTGAGGCATGGTCTCTGCTTCGGCTAGAAGAGCTGGAGAGAAGCCTACCTCTTCCCAGGCAGCACGCAAACGTTCGTCAAGAGCAAGGATGGTTTTTGGTAAGATTTCGCGAAAGTAAAATAAAATTTCTCGTCGTTCATCATCAATGCTCGGTTGCTCTAAAAAAATTTCTCCACTCCGCCATAGTTTTTCGAGGCAAAGCTTGATTTGACGACGATTTTCTTTTTTTTCTGAGGGGGTTAACTCACCTTGATCCGCAGAAGCCAAGAGTTGGTGGAGCATCCGATGTTGTTCTAGCACAGCTCCTCGCTTGGCTTCTGTCGGATGTGCAGTAAAAACTGGTTCTACGCAAACCTGCGATAAAAATGCTGCAATTTCTTTTTCGGTATATCCGGAACTTTTTAGTCGGGAGAGTTGCTCCCCCCACAATCCACGCTCGGCTGTTAAGCCTGATCCTATCTCACGGAGGCGACGTGTCTGCGTTGCAGCGTTTGCCTCAACGATATTTAAAAGTTGAAAAGCCACAGAGTAAGCTTGCTCCAAGCCTAGAATGGCTGAAGTCTCGCCCTCGTGAGGATGCGTTTTGCTCGGAGATGATTCACTTTGATAAGCTGGATCCTCGCCTTCGCGAGGACGCGACCACGGAAGGTGTGCCGCGATTTTTTTTTGGCCCAATTCTTCAAGAACTTCACGAAAGCAAGCCATCAGCTCTTGAAGGTTAGTATCAATTTTTTGAAAGCCGCTGAGCAAGTAGTGCTGCTTGGAGTTTTTGAATGCAGTTTTCATTGTAAGAATGGTCCTGGCGTTCATAATATCAGACAAATGGAAATATCTCCAGCCTCTAGCCTCGAGCTTCCAGCCTATCTCCTTCCGCTCTTGCGAATGGTACTAGAATCATTTGCCCTGATTTTACTGGGAGGCGTTTTCATTCTTGGGGAAGCATCGTTAAAAGCTGCAAAAGAAAACGTAGAAAAATCTTCCTGCCTTTACCACTTGCGTCCTATTTTTCGATTCATTGCTGTTTTTATTTTTGTCTTCACGGCAGTCATAGCAACAGACGCACTAGATATTGCCTTTCCTTTGTTGCATGGATGGCAACATGTTCTGATCTTGATGTGTTTTTTTGTTTTTTTAACATTAATGATTTTACTTTTTGGGATCGTCCTCCCGAGAGCTTTGGGGGAATCTTCAACAACATCTATCATTGCTAAAATGACTTGGCCGGTTGCTCGTGCTGCGATGATCTCAATTCGCCCTGTTGCGCTAGTGATAGAACAACTGGCGACCGGCTTTTTAGGATGGTTTGGTCTTTCCCTGCATCCTGTG
>VHCR01000047.1 GCA_016871655.1 Verrucomicrobiota bacterium | reverse complement strand
CACGCGGCGTCGCTCCATCAGGGTTTCCCCCATTGTGAAAAATTCTCGACTGCTGCCACCCGTAGGTGTCTGGACCGTGTCTCAGTTCCAGTGTGGCTGGTCGTCCTCTCAGACCAGCTACCCGTCATAGCCTTGGTGAGCCGTTACCTCACCAACTAGCTGATAGGCCGCGAGCTCATCAAGAAGCGCCTTGCGGCTTTAACGTCATGAGGATGTCCTCACTAGTCACATGCGGTATTAATTCGCCTTTCGGCGAGCTATCCCCCACTTCTCGGCAGATTACTCACGTGTTACGCACCCGTTCGCCACTAAATTTTACAAAGTATTGCTACCCGTAAAATCTCGTTCGACTTGCATGTCTTATCCACGCCGCCAGCGTTCGTTCTGAGCCAGAATCAAACTCTCCGTTGAAAGTTTGTGGTTCCGCGCTAAAGCGGAAACCTTATTCGAGCCCTATTATTGTTCCACACTTTCTCGAAAGAAAGTGCGGTAATGGTTCGCTTAATAATTAAATTAAAACTTATTGTTTTCGACAGAAAACGCACAATTCAGTTTTTGCTGTTTTGTATTTATAAATTTGGCGTCTTAAAATTTTTTTAAACCCGAAGAGTTCAAAAAATTTTAGACTTATTTGATCCATCCAATTTTACTTTGTGCAAATTGGACTAGCGCTATCAAAGATCATTGCCGGTGTCTGCGGCATTTCGTCAACTGCTATTTAACTAGCTTAGCGGACGATTGCTTTTTTGCAGACCGGTGAAAGAACAATTCCGAATCAGCAACCTTGGTCGCCGTCGGGATTGAAGAGAATACAGGAAATAAAATAGGAGTCAACGAATTCTTTTATTTTTTTTAATTTTTTATTTTAGCCCTAAAAAATAAATTTCGCCACCAACAACAAAAACAAGAAATGACCAACCACCAAAAGCAACAGCAATGACTTGCCAGCCTTGTTGCCATAAGGATTTGAGCCGAACCTGCAATCCAACACCTGCCATCGCCATGGCCATAAGAAATGTTGCAATCGATAAAATTATTTGATCTGCACGGGCGACTAAAAAAAGATTTCCCCACCGTTCCATCAGCGTATGCAACATTCCTACGACTAAAAAACCAAAGACAAACCAAATAGAATTCAGCAAAGCGCGCACCCCTTGTTGCCGCGAATTTCCTACCTGCACGCCTCGTCTCATTAGAAAGAATCCCAGTCCTAGCATGGTTGGAGCAAGAAAGAGGATACGGAGAAATTTCGTAGCAACTCCTGCTTCTATTGAGGCAGGCAAAACGGAAACAGCAGCGATGACTTGAGCAACTTCTTGCAAGCTCGCTCCAGCAAAGACGCCAAATGAAAGTGGCGCTATCGGAAAAAAATGGGCTGCAGCTGTCATGCAGAGCATGGCGATCGTGCCGATCAAACTTCCTAGCGGAATAACAAGAGCGACTTCTTCTTTGCTAGCACGCAGGGTCGGTGCCACGGAAGCAACAGCAGAAGCCCCACAGATAGAAGCGTCGATGGCCAAGAGCAAAGAAAGTGTTTCAGAAAGTCCAGCTACACGCCCTAGCCACGTGATAAAAAAAATCCCTCCTATCACCACGCTGACGGCGACAATAATCATCCGAGGCCCCACATGTGACAGCAAATCAAAGTTGCATTTAATTCCGACGAGCACCGTTCCAATGCGAAGAAGATGTTTTGCTGAAAAATGAATTCCTATTTCTTGCAGTTCTGGAATATGAAGCTGCACTCTCGCTGCGCCGCCCACCAACAATGCCAATGCTAGAACTCCGATCTGATTTAACCCAGGAAGATGACTCAGGTTCATCGCAAGCAGGGCAATAAAAAACGTCAGAGCAACTCCTGAACGAAAATGAGGACAATGAAATTTCATGCTTTATGATCACTGCCTTTATATAATTTGAATAATATTATTTTGTTATTTTCTATAATTTAAAGTTATATAACATTCAACCCATGGACTACCGTCTTCAAGTCTTCGCTGAAGTTGCCTCACAACAAACCATCAGCGGCGCCGCCAAAATGCTGGGCATTTCTCAGCCAGCAGTCACACAGCACATCCATCTGCTCGAAGAACATTTTAAAGTCCCTCTTTTTACTCGCTCGCGGCACGGAGTCGCCTTGACAGAAGAGGGCCTAACGCTGCTCGCGCATGCGCGGCAAGTTGCAACCCTCGAAGAAAAAATTGCTGAGAAGCTACATCAACCGCATCACCCCTTCCATGGACGTTTGCGCCTTGGCACGAGCAACACGATCACTCAATATTATCTCCCAAAAATTCTTGCTCGTTTTAAAAAAAATCATCCGGCTGTCACCATCGAAGTGTTAGGCGGAAACAGCACCTCGACGATTGGGTCGCTCTTGGATCAACGCATTGACATCGGCCTCATCGAAGGGCCATGCAGGCGTCGTGATTTGCGCGTTCATCCTTTTTTTGAAGATGAGATTGTTCCCATCGCTTCTCCCAAAAATCCACTCTCTAAAAAAAAATCGATCACTCCTCATGAATTGAGCCGCGCTCTTTTTATTTTTCGTGAGCAAGGATCGGGAACGCGCCAACACGTCGAGGAACATCTTCAACGAGCCAAAATCTCGATCAAACAACTCCAGATCATCCAAGAATTGCCAAGCACCGAAGCGATCAAACGTGTCATTGCGCTGGACATGGGACTCGGATTTGTTTCACGCCTTAGCATCACGAATGAAATTGCAAACGGAACGCTCAGCACTCTGAACATTCCACGATTAAAAATTCGTCGCCACTTTTCAACCATCTTGGCCCTGGGGCCGGATCCTATGGGATTGCGACAGATTTTTTTGAAACACCTCTCCTAGCACATTGCGAATTCTAACGCCGCCCAATCAAAGATTTCTTCCAACAGAGTGATCGCTACAGGAAATGCATATTGACAACCGTGCTCGCGAGCCTTCCCAATTTTATTCAGCATTACAAAATGAGGTGTTCTTGCTTTTGATTTTTTATCACCCTGAAGTTGATGTAAGAAACGTTCTTTATTTTGAAAAGCCCTAGTTTTCAAGGGCAGCTGATAAGCTGCTAGCAATTTTTTGAGATCGCTTAATACAGATGCGCCTAACAAGCCAGCCTCGATCGAAAGTTTTGTCTCAACCAAAAGTCCGATCGCAATAGCCTCTCCGTGACTGAGCTGGTACTCTTCGATGGACTCCACGGCGTGTCCTATCGTATGTCCGTAGTTGAGCCATTGGCGCATACCCGATTCTTTTTCGTCACGTGCGACGATATTTTTTTTAATCAGGCAACTTTGATGGATGATCTCGAGTAAGAGTTTTGGATCATGCTGCAAACTACCAACGGAGGCTTGGATTTTGTAAAAAAGATCTGCATCAGCAATGAGTCCGTGCTTAATAAGCTCGACAACACCGTTGTTCCATTCACGAGTAGGCAATGTCTTAAGAAGATCGATCTCCATAAAAACAGCCAATGGTTGATAAAATGTACCAATCAAATTTTTACCATGTCTCGTATTGACCCCCGTCTTTCCGCCAATGCTCGCATCGACCATTGCCAAGAGCGTTGTTGGCAAAGAAACAAAAGGAATGCCCCGACAATAAGTTGAAGCTAAAAAGCCAACGAGATCCGTTGTCACCCCTCCGCCAAGAGCCAGCAGACACGTATCACGGCCATATTGATGATCTAACAAAACATTTTCCAACTGCGCTTTCGTCTCACGTGTTTTATGAATTTCCCCTGCTGGAAAATAAAAAATTCTGCTGTCTAAGTTTGCTCTGTCTAATAAATTTTTTACACCCAAACCAATTTCGTCCGGCACTTGATCATCGCTGATGATGACCAGTCGTTTACTCAAAGATCGACAGAAGTCGACCAGCAACGCTTTTTCGAACAGGCCAGCACCAAGATAAATCGAGCACGACGAGTTAAGTTTGATTTCCAAAGATTTCATTTTCACAAACGCGCACCGCGATTCATCAGTAATGCATCAGCTAGCACCAACGCCATCATCGCCTCTACGACAGGCACAGCCCGAATCGCTACACAAGGATCGTGACGAGATCCCTCGGGAAGTCGAAACACGACAGGCTTGCCTTCAAGATCGAGACTCTCTTGAGGCAATTTAATACTCGATGTTGGCTTGAAGGCAACGCGCCCGTACAACGGCATCCCTGTTGAAATGCCGCCTAGGACTCCACCAGCATGATTGGTTGCTCTTTTCACCAAGGGGCCGTCTCTTGGAATAAAAGGATCGTTGTGTGCTGATCCCATCATGCAACTAGCGTTGAACCCTTCTCCTATTTCAAAGGCCTTGGATGCTGGCAAACTCATCATTGCTTTTGACAAATTAGCCTCTAGCTTTTGATAAATAGGATCACCGAGGCCAAAAGGAAGGCCTGTTGCAAGGAATGCAACGGTACCGCCAAGAGAATCGCCTGCCTCTTTGGCCTCTTCGATTTTTTGAATTATGCGCGTCGTTATTTCGGCGTTAGGACAAAAAATGGGGCTAGCATCGATTAGCTTTTTCAATGAGGTGAGTTCTTGTTTTTGCTCGGACACGCAGGCTTCTACATCACTAACAGAACTCAACCATGCAGCAAATTGGATGTTGAAATGCTTTAATAATTTTTTTGCGACTGCCCCCGCAGCCACACGGCAAGCTGTTTCGCGAGCTGAAGCACGTCCTCCTCCTCGATAATCGAAAAGCCCATATTTTTCTAAATAAGTAAAGTTGGCATGCCCAGGACGCAGATGATTTTTGATCGACTCGTATTTACTCGAATCAGCATCGTGATTAAAGATGATGATTGAAATCGGCGCGCCAGTTGTTTTTCCTTCAAAAATTCCCGAATAAATTTCTGCTCGATCCTTTTCAGAACGCGAGGTCACGAATTTATTTTTTCCCGGCGCTCTTCGTGCAAGCTCCACGTTGATCTCCTCTTCGCTGATTTCCAAACCTGCGGGACAACCATCAATAACGACGCCGATGGCCTTGCCATGGGATTCTCCCCATGTCGTCATGCAAAAAATATTTCCAAATGAATTGCTGGCCATGAAAGCAGGTTACAGGTTGCAGGTTGCAGGCTACAAATTAAAATCGCTCTGCCTTGAGTTTTTCTTAAGAATGTTTCACTCTCATGTTTCTAATTTCCTTTTATGATCTCAACCTCTTCAACTCTTTTTCTGGGGCATTCGCCCGATCCCGATGATGCATTCATGTTTTACGCGATGGCGGCGGAAAAGATTCCGATGCGCGGCTATCATTTTGAACATATTTTGCAAGATATTCAGACACTGAATGAGCGGGCTATGCGACAAGAGCTACATCTCTCGGCGGTTTCGATTCACGCTTACGCGCATCTTCTTGACCACTATGCGCTCCTCCCATGCGGCGCGAGCATGGGGGATGGTTATGGTCCGATGTTTGTGACAAAATCAAATTGTCTCGATCTTCCAGCAGAAGGCACTTCACTCGAAGATAAAAAAAACTGGCTCCACTCAAAGCGCATTGCTGTGCCGGGCTTGATGACTAGCGCTTACTTGGCGGCACAACTTTGTTTGGAAAAATTTGATCACATTGTCATTCCATTCGACCAGATTTTTGACGCTCTTCGTTCCGGACAAGCCGACGTTGGTCTCATCATTCACGAAGGACAACTCACTTACGCCAAGGAAGGCTTCACCAAAATCCTCGACCTCGGAGCCTGGTGGAAAGAGGAAACCGGGCTGCCACTCCCACTCGGCGGCAACGTGATTCGAAAAGATTTTTCCCTCGAACAGCGTCGTGAAATTAACGAGATCATGAAAGCTAGCATCCAATACGGACTTGATCATCGTCGTGCTGCTGTCGACCACAGCATGGCTCATGCACGTGGAATGGAAGTCCCACTCGCCGATGAATTCATTGGAATGTATGTCAACGACTACACCCTTGACTATGGCCCAACAGGTCGCGCTGCAATTTTGGAATTTTTGAGACGAGCCGCAGAGCGAGGTTTGGTGCCGGCAATCAAACAACTAGAATTTGTGGAATAAAATAAAAGCGATACTCAATAATTACTCCAACAAGTTTAAGTGAAAAGTTGAAGTTGAAGTTAATAGGCCGCTGCACGGCAAAAATTAAATCTTTTATTTTGCGAAGCCTCGAAACTTCAACTTCAACTTTTCACTTAAACTATTTCGGCAGCTCCTTCTCCACCATCTCACACAAGACGTGCAGTAAAAACTTCTGCGCCTCTTGGATTCGCGCGGTTGCTTTTCCAGGAACAATCATTTCGAGGTCGGCGATTCCTTTTGTAAATCCGCCGGTCTTTCCAAGAAAGGCAATCGTATAAACCCCGCGAGCCTTGGCTTCTTTTAAGGCTTCCAGGACGTTCTTGGAATTACCACTTGTTGTCAGCGCAATAAGAACATCTCCTTTTTTCCCAAAAGCGGCAACTTGGCGTTGGAAGACCTGATCAAAATGATAATCATTTCCAATTGCCGTCATCAGCCCACCATCAATTGTAAAGGCCATCGCCGGATAAGGCCGACGATCATCGCAAAAACGACAGGTGAATTCCGTCGCAATGTGCGCGCTATCGCTCGCACTTCCGCCATTACCGCAGAGCATCAATTTATTTCCATTAAGTAGCGCTTTCAACACCGCCGCTGCAGCCTGTTTCAATGGGGCTTGGAAGCTAGTTAGACTTTGGAAAACTTCGATGGCATCGTTTAATGAAGCTTGAAAGTGGGTACTTGTATTCATAAAAGGTTGTAGGTGGTAGGTGGTAGGTTGTAGGTCAAAATCAGGCCTTCGGCAATAATCTAAAATTTTTCTCCTTTGATGATCTGTTTATAATTTGCTTCAATCTTTGCTCTGATTCCATTTCGAGTTGCCTACCACCTACTACCTACCACCTACAACCTTTTATGAAAACTGCTATTACCCCCTGCCGTCACGAAGATTTTCCTGAATGGTACCAACAACTCGTTCGCGTCGCCGAGATGGCTGAGAACTCTGAAGTCCGCGGCTGCATGGTCATCAAACCGTGGGGATATGCCCTCTGGGAGCGAATGCAGAGTATGCTCGATGAAATGTTCAAAGCGACCGGACATCGCAACGCTTACTTTCCACTTTTTATTCCGCTGAGTCATTTGCAAAAGGAGGCGGAGCACGTCGAAGGCTTTGCCAAAGAATGCGCCGTCGTCACTCATCATCGGCTCGAAATGCAAGATGGAAAGCTGGTTCCAGCGGGCAAGCTCACAGAGCCGCTCGTCGTGCGGCCCACGTCGGAAACGATCATCGGCTCCGTCTATGCAAAATGGGTGAAGTCGTATCGTGATCTGCCTATTCTCCTCAACCAATGGGCAAATGTTGTTCGCTGGGAAATGAGACCTCGCCTCTTTTTACGAACCGCTGAGTTTTTGTGGCAAGAAGGACACACGGCACACGAGACGGAACAGGAAGCTCTCGAGGAAACTGAAAAAATGCTCCGTGTTTATGAAACTTTCATGCAAGACTATCTCGCGGTGCCGGTCATCTGCGGCGAGAAGACCGCGAGCGAACGCTTTCCTGGCGCTGTGAAAACTTTTTGTCTGGAAGCGATGGTCCAAGATCGGAAGGCTATTCAAGCAGGAACTTCGCATTTCTTAGGACAAAATTTTGCGAAGGCTTCCGGCATTGAATTTCAATCACGCGAAGGAAAAATGGAACATGCTTGGACAACAAGCTGGGGCGTCAGCACCCGCATGGTCGGGATGCTCCTCATGACGCACGGCGATGACGATGGCGCGATCCTTCCACCACGTGTGGCTGCAAGCCAAGTAGTCATCATTCCTTTTATTCCAAAAGAAGAACAGCGCGCGACGATTTTGAAAAAAGCGGAAGAGATCGCTGCGCAACTCCGCGCAGTCTCCTATGCGGGAGAGCCGATTCGTGTCGAAGTCGATGCTCGCGATGTTAACGGCAGCACGAAGAACTGGGACTGGATTAAGCGCGGAGCCCCACTGCGCCTGGAGATTGGGCCGCGTGATTTGGAAGCAGGCACCGTCGCTCTCGCGCGCCGTGATCGTGGACCAAAAGAAAAAGAGCCGTTGGCACTTGACGCGTTAGCAAAACGCGTTCCAGAAATTTTAGCGGAGATTCAGCAATCACTTTTTGATCGGGCTCTTGCTTTTCAAAAAGAGCAGACCAAAAAAATCGATACGAAAGAAGAGTTCTACAAATTCTTCACGCCAAAAAATAGTGACAAGCCTGAAATTCACGGCGGCTTTGCACTGACACACTGGAATGGCTGTCCTGAAATCGAAGCAAAAATTAAAGAGGATCTCAAAGTGACGATCCGTTGCGTCCCATTTGATGAGGCTCCAGAGGCTGGTGTTTGTCCGTTCAGCGGAGAGCCAAGCCGCCAACGTGTGGTTTTTGGAAAGTCGTATTGAGGAATAAAGCAATGAAGAGAATAGCCACAAAAGAACGCAGAGAACGCAAAGATTTAGGGTCTACCATCAATTAAAGCGCTCTCAAAAACCCCAGCAATAAAAGAACAACGCTACTAATTTACTCCAACAGCGCTTACACACTAACTGTCATTCCCGCGAACGCGGGAACCCAGGAGACGCTCAATCCTAATTTTGGTAGTAGCATTAAAAATCCCAAAAAACACGAATCTAACAAAAACACTTTTACGAAAACAAAATTAAAGATCAGTAGTCTACTAGGTTCCCGCGTTCGCGGGAATGACAGTTGGTGGTGTAGCGACGCTTACTCTGAAAATCCACCATGATTTTTTTCTGTGTTACCACAGAAACATACTTTATAGTGTATTAAATTGAAAAGGGCACGCGATAAGCTTGCTCTTTTTCCTTAGAACTGCGTTCTCAGATCTCACGTTATCTTCGGATAGCGCTTCGATCTTCGGCCTTGTTCTAAGAAAAAATTT